>NZ_BADI01000263.1:0-1975 GCF_000333555.1 Herbaspirillum sp. B65
CATTTTCATCCGTACTGTTTATCCACGCTGGTTTGGCGCCTGCCGCAGCTCAGACGGTCAACACCACCACCAAGAAAGCGCCGGCCAAGAAGGTCGCCGCCAAACGCCCGGTGCACGCGGTCGGCAAGACCGCCGTCAAGGGTTCCTTGAACAATCGCGAAAAGCTGGTACGCAAGGTCAGCGTGGTGCGTGGCAAGCGTCATGTGAGCTACCAGCGCGTCTCGGTCGCCCCGGCCGTGCCGGTGGTGCCGCCGGTGATGACGGCCGGCGACATGGCCGGCCTGAACCTGACGCCCGATCCCTTGGCCCTGCGTTCCAACGTCGCCCTGGTGATCGACCAGGCCAGCTCGCAAGTCCTGTTTGAAAAGAATTCCTCGGTGGCCCTGCCCATTGCCTCGGTCACCAAGCTGATGACCGCGCTGGTGGTGGTCGAAGCGCACCTGAACATGGAAGAAGTGCTGACCGTCACCGATGATGACGTCGATCGCGAAAAGCACAGCAGCTCGCGTCTGCGCGTGGGCGCTACCCTAAGCCGCGACGACATGCTGCACATCGCCCTGATGAGCTCTGAAAACCGTGCCGCCTCGGCCCTGGGGCGCAACTATCCGGGCGGTCTGCCGGCCTTCGTCGCCGCCATGAACGCCAAGGCCCGCTCGCTGGGCATGATGGATACCCACTACGTCGATTCGACCGGCCTGTCCAGCCAGAACGTGGCCAGCGCCCGCGACTTGGCCAAGCTGGTGGTGGCGGCCTATAACTACCCGATCATCCGCCAGTACTCCACCGATCCCAAGTACATGGTCGAACCCAGCGGCCATGCCATGCAGTACAACAGCTCCAACCGCCTGACCTCCAACAAGGAATGGGATATCGGCTTGCAGAAGACCGGTTTCATCAACGAAGCCGGCCATTGCCTGGTGATGTACACCCGCATCGAAGGCCGTCCCATCGTGATGGTGTTCCTCGATTCCAAGGGCCGCCTGTCGCACGTGGGCGATGCCACGCGGATGCGCAAGTGGCTGGTGGAAGACCAGCCCAACCTGACCCGCGTGAAGATGGTGCGGGCCGACGAAGGCTGAAGCAGGCTTGTTCGGAATGTGCGGATGATTGCTTCATCCGTCGCAAACAAAAAGCGAACTCCAGGGTTCGCTTTTTTGTTGTCTGCGGCGGCCTGCGATATGAAGCTTCAGGCCTGATCCTTGCGATACCCCAGCGCCGAGGAAATCTGGTTGGCCGTGCTCACCAGGTCATCCACCCAGTCTTCTTGCAGGCGGTCGGCCGGGGCCGAGATCGACAGGCCGGCCACCAGCTTGCCGCTGTCGTCGCAGATACCGGCAGCCATGCAGCGCACCCCCAGTTCCAGCTCCTCGTTGTCGCGCGCATAACCCAGCGCCCGTACCATCGACAGTTCGCGCTCCAGCTTGGCCAGATCGGTGATGGAATTCTTGTTGTGGCCCGCCAGCCCGGTACGGGTGGCATAGGCGCGCACATTCTTGGGATCGTCCACCGAGAGGAACAGCTTGCCGGTGGACGTCAGGTGCAGCGGCGCGCGGCCGCCGATGGCGCGCACCACCTGCATACCTGAACGTTCAGAAAAGGAGCGGTCGATATAAACGATTTCATCGGCCTGCCGCACCGACAGATTGATGGTCTGGTGGGTCTTGCGGTGCAATGCGCGCATGAAGTCCAGCGCCGCCTCGCGCACCGACAAGCGGCTCTTGACGATGTTGCCCAGTTCCAGGAGACGCATCCCCAGCCGGTAGGTCCCCGGTTCCACCCGGTCCACGAAGCGCTTGACCACCAGATCGTTGAGGATGCGGTGGGCGGTGGAGGGATGCAGCTCGGTGGCGGCCGACAATTCCTTCAGGCTCACCGGATCGGGATACTCGGCCAGGGCGTCGAGCAGCGAGACCATGCGCTCGATGACCTGGATGGAAATGTGTTCTGTCTCGCCTGCAGCTCTTTTTCAGGCGCG
>NZ_BADI01000262.1:0-1490 GCF_000333555.1 Herbaspirillum sp. B65
GAGAGCACTATACGGTGCGCCCCTGGCAGCAGGTTCCTGGTTGTGGGGGGCACTGACCTCCACCGACAGCTTCTTTGCCAACGGCAGCGTGCCGTCGCAGGGCACCAATACCTCCTGGGGCTACAACCTGGACTTCAACTGGACCTATGACGGCACCTTGATTCCGGGCTGGCAGGTCACGCCGGAGGTGTATTACTTCCAGGCCGTGCGGGGTCGCACTCCCAATTCGGCGGCGCTGTTCATGCAAGGGGCCAAGTCGGCCAACTTCACGGTGACCTTCACCCAGAATCCGGCCAAGTGGCTCTTCGGCGTCAACTACGCGATGTTCTGGGGCGGCGACCAGGCCCTGGACCAGCCGCTGCGGGGCCGCAATTTCGTGGGTGCCTACGTCGCGCGTAACTTCTGACCTGGCGTCCTGATCTTCCCGGAGAGTGGCACAGCCGGTGTGCGCTCTCCCTTCTTATCGCTTCCTGGAAAACGGCATCATGTTGAACTTGTTCAAATCGGGCGCAGCGGAAAAAATGCTGGGAAAGGCATTGGCCCGCATGGAAACGCTGCTGTTCCACTACCGCAAGACACTCTTGTGGTTGCTGGCCGGCTTTACCGTCCTCATGGCGATCTCGGCCGCACAGCTGCGCATGGATGCCGGCTTTGAAAAACAGATGCCCATCGGGCATGAGTACATCCGCAACTTCCAGAAATACCAGAACGACGTGCTGGGCGCCAATCGCCTGACCTTCGTGGTCAAAGCACGCCACGGTACGATCTGGAACAAGGCGGCCTTGACGCGTCTCTACGATGTCACCCAGGCCGTCATGCTGCTACCCAATGTCTCGCGGCTGGGTGTGCAGTCGCTGTGGACCTCCAACAGCTTCGTCAACGAAATTACCGAAGAGGGCTTCCGGGCCGAGTCGCTGATTCCGGCCGATGTCACCCCCGAACTGCTCAACCCCGAGAACATCGCCGCCATCCAGCGCGCCACCAGCCAGGGGCAGTTCGTCGGCACCCTGGTGGCACGCGACCAGAGCAGCGCCATGGTCACGGCCGAGCTCAATGAATTCGATGCCAAGGGCAACAAGATCGATTACGTGGCCTATAACCACCTCCTGGAACAACAGATCCGGCAGAAGTTCGAAGACGCCGATATCGAGATCCAGATCATCGGCTTTGCCAAGCAGATCGGCGACATCGCCGACGGTGCCCGTGGCGCCATCATGTTCTGTGTGATCGCCTTGCTGCTGACCGCCGCTGCGGTGTACTGGTACTGTCATTCGATCCGCCTGACGTTGTTGCCGGTGCTGTGTTCGTTGACTTCGCTGGTCTGGCAGTTCGGCAGCCTGCATCTGCTGGGCTACGGTCTGGACCCGCTGGCGGTGCTGGTGCCCTTCCTGGTGTTTGCCATCNGCGTGTCGCACGGGGTGCAGCAGATCAACTACATCGTGCGCGAGATCTCGCCCGGCAAGAACACTGAACAGGCTGCCCGCGCCAGC
>NZ_BADI01000261.1:0-978 GCF_000333555.1 Herbaspirillum sp. B65
CGCTATGCGCACTTCGCGCCTGGGCATCCCATGTCGATAGCAGTTTCTGCGGATATCAAACCTTCCCGCCTGCTCCTGCTGGTCAATGGCTTCGCCTGCCTGTGCGTAGCGCTGATGGGTGTGCTGGTGCCGTTCTGGACGCCGGGCAACTGGTCCTGGCTGGAACGCCTGGCTCTGGCATTGGCCTGCATCCTGGCTGCCGTGGTGGCGCTGGTGCTGGTGTTGCGCGAGCGCAAGATCATCTGGTTGCATATTTCCGCCTCCGGGCAAATCCGCGTGGTGGAGCATCTGCTGCCCTCGGCGCGCGCCAAGCCGCAGGTGATGAAGGCAGGGCTGGCCCAGCTGCTGGCCGGCAGCACCATCTGGCCCGGCATGTTGTTTTTGCGGCTGCGCCTGGAAAATGGCAAGACCCGCACCATCCCCATCCTCACGGATTCTGTCTCCGAAGATACATTCCGTGCACTTTCCGTGGCATGTCGCTGGCTGATCAGTCACAATACGGCCAAGGCAAGGATGCTGGAAAAATAGGCCGACCCCCCTTGAAAATTGTCGGGCTGGAATCATCTGCCTCAGGCGATATCGATAGAACAACACGGCTATAAAAAACAAGGAACCCGGTTTGACGACAGAACGCGAAATAGACCAACAGCTTGTTGAGCGCGTCCAGCGTGGCGACAAGAAGGCGTTCGAGCTATTGGTAGTCAAGTACCAACGCAAGTTGATGCGCCTGGTCTCGCGCCTGGTGCGCGACCAGGCCGAAGCCGAGGACGTGGTGCAGGAAGCCTTCATCAAGGCTTATCGTGCGCTGCCGCAATTTCGCGGCGACTCGGCCTTCTATACCTGGCTTTACCGCATCGGAATCAACACTGCAAAGAACTATCTGGTTACGATGGGCCGCAGGGCGCCAACTTCAACAGAAGCAGATGCAGAAGAAGCTGAAAACTTTGACGATGCAGACCATCTGAGGGACATCAACAC
>NZ_BADI01000260.1:0-893 GCF_000333555.1 Herbaspirillum sp. B65
CAGATGGCCGAGACCGGCCCCTGCGGTCCNTGCTCGGAAATCTTCTATGACCACGGNCCGGACATCTGGGGTGGCCCCCCGGGCAGCCCCGACGCCGATGGCGACCGCTACATCGAGATCTGGAACAACGTGTTCATGCAGTTCGACCGCCAGCTCGACCCGGCCACCGGCGAATACACCCTGACCCCGCTGCCGGCCCCCTGCGTGGATACCGGCATGGGTCTGGAGCGCCTGGCCGCGATCCTGCAGCACGTGCACAGCAACTATGAGATCGACCTGTTCCAGGCGCTCATCAAGGCGGCTGCCCGTGAAAGGTGGAGCGCGTCTATCCCTCGCTGACCAGCCAGTTCATCCTGCTCATGCTGGCCTCCAGCATCACCTCGCAGATTTCCGCAGAAGAGCTGACCGCCACGGCCAACCTGGTGCAGTCGGAAACCTTCCGCAGCTTCGAGGTGTATGCCGTCATCGCGGTGGCGTACCTGGTGCTGTCCTTCCTGTTTCGTGGCGCGTTCTGGCTCATCAGCCAGATGGCCTTCGTGCGCAAGCGCAAGCTGGGCACCCACCTGTAAGGAGCAGCCATGAATGCATTCAGTTTCCTGCACGTGGAGTACCTGCTGCAAGCGGCCGTCTGGACCGTGGTGCTGTCGCTGGTGGCGTTCGTCTTCGGTGGTCTGGCCGGCTTCGTCATTGCGCTGTGGCGGGTCTCGCCCCATGCCAGCCTGCGCACCATTGCCAGCCTCTACATCCAGGTGGTGCAAGGCATCCCGCTGCTGGTGATCCTGTTCGTGGCCTACTTCGGACTGGCCATCGCCGGGCTGAAATTGACGCCGCTGGTGGCCGCCGGCATTTCCTTTGCGATCTACTGCGCAGCCTTCCTGGCGAGATCGGCGCGG
>NZ_BADI01000259.1:0-12701 GCF_000333555.1 Herbaspirillum sp. B65
GGGCAGAACCGGAGGGAGCGGCTCGTTGGGCGAATTGCTGCGTTACGAATTTGGGTCAAGACGCCCAGTCTTGACCCAAATTCGCGCCTTGCACTTCATCCCAAACGAGACTCGCTCGCACTCATGCCTATTTATGAAATGAGTTCTAAATAGATGGAGCCCGCTCACCTCAACGGCCATAGTAATAGCCTGGACCATAGTAGGGACGGTAGTAATGGGGCGGTGGCGGCCCCACCGGTACCATCACGCAGGCTGACAGCGTGGCGGCGGCCACTGCGGCGGCGACGATCAGCTTGATGCAACGGTTCATGATGTACTCCTTTTGTTGTCGTAGGTCTTGCTCACTGCACCCGGCACCCTGCCAGGTCATGTCGGCAGATTGCCAGCCTCCCCTCCTGACATGTCATTCCCAGCCGTATCTTGTGTAACAAGAAAAACCCTTCATCCCCTCCCCCCAAAGCGTTGTCGGATGGCAAAAAATCTCGCCACGACGGCCGCAAAGCCCGTGGAACATGGGTAGCTGCGGTAAAATGCTTGCCATCTGAATAAATAGGCATTCCTCCCGATTCATCCCATGAGCAACGAACTGAAAAACGGACACACCCCTGCCCCCTCCACCAATTTCCTGCGCGGCATCATCGAATCCGATCTGGTCTCCGGCACCTATGCCGAGCGCAGCAACCAGGATGGCGAGGCGCTGCCGCAGGTGGTCACCCGTTTTCCGCCCGAACCGAATGGCTACCTGCACATCGGCCACGCCAAGTCGATCTGCCTGAACTTCGGCCTGGCGGCCGACTATGCCGGCCGCTGCCACATGCGTTTCGACGACACCAATCCCGAAAAGGAAGAACAGGAATACGTCGACACCATCCTCGACTCGGTCAAGTGGCTGGGCTTCTCCTGGGAACATGAAGGCAAGTCGCACCTGTACTACGCCAGCAACTACTTCGACGTCATGTACGCCTGCGCCCAGGCGCTTATCCGCAAGGGCCTGGCCTACGTGGATGAACAGAATGCCGAACAGATGCGCGAGAACCGCGGCACCCTGACCGAAGCCGGCAAGGATTCGCCGTGGCGCGACCGCCCGGCCGAGGAATCGCTGCGCCTGTTCGAGGAAATGCGCGACGGCAAGCACCCGGACGGCTCCATGATCCTGCGCGCCAGGATCGACATGGCCAGCCCCAACATGAACCTGCGCGATCCGGCCATCTACCGCATCCGCCACGCCACCCACCACAATACCGGCGACAAGTGGCGCGTGTACCCGATGTACACCTTCGCGCATCCGATCGAAGACGCGCTGGAAAACATCTCGCACTCCATCTGCACCCTGGAATTCGAAGACCAGCGCCCGTTCTACGACTGGCTGCTGGAACACCTGGCCGAGGAAGGTTTCTTCAAGAAGCCGCTGCCGCATCAATATGAATTTGCGCGCCTGAACCTGACCTACATCATCACCAGCAAGCGCAAGCTGCGCCAGTTGGTCGATGAAAAGATCGTCTCCGGCTGGGACGATCCGCGTATGCCCACCATCGTCGGCCTGCGCCGCCGTGGCTATACGCCTGAAGCAATCCGCCTGATGTGCGACCGCACCGGCGCCTCCAAGAACAACAGCTGGATCGACTTCAGCGTGCTCGAAGGCGCACTGCGCGAAGACCTCGACCCCAAGGCCCCACGCGCAGTGGCTGTGCTGCGTCCCTTGAAGCTGATCATCGACAACTTCCCCGCAGGCGTGTCCATCGATTGCAGCGCTCCGGTCTATCCGCCTGCGCACCCTGAACACGACACCGCGCATCGCCATTTCCCCATCACCCGCGAACTGTGGATCGAGCGTGAAGACTTCATGGAAGAACCGACCAAGGGTTACTTCCGTCTCTTCCCCGGCAACAAGGTACGCCTGCGCTACGGCTACGTGGTTGAATGCACCGGCTGCGACAAGGATGAACACGGCAACGTCATCGCCGTCCACTGCAACTACTTCGAAGACAGCAAGAGCGGCACCGAAGGCAGCTCCAACTACAAGGTCAAGGGCAACCTGCACTGGGTCAGCGCGGACCACGCCCTGGCCACCGAAGTGCGCCTGTACGACCGCCTGTTCTCGGATCCGCACCCGGATGCCGGTGGCAAGGACTTCCTGGCAGCATTGAATCCGAACTCCAAGGAAGTCATCACCGCCTACCTGGAGCCGACCTTGAAGAACGCCCAACCGGGCGAGATCTACCAGTTCGAACGCCACGGCTACTTCGTGGCCGACCGCGTCGATTCGACCGCCGGCCAGCCCATCTTCAACCGGGCCGTGACACTGAAGGATAGCTGGGGCAAGTAAGCGGCCCAGCCAAGGGAAACGGCCGCAAGGCCAAGACGCGGGCGGCACAGCGCCAGCCGCCCGTGCCACAGGGAAGGCGCAGCAACGTGGCGTGGGCCACGCTGAGTGCAAGGGGAAGGCTCATGTTTGAGCAGATCAAGATCCAGCGCCTGTCGATGGCGTCCATCTACAAGCTGCTGGCCATCGGCACCACGTTCTCGCTGGTGCCGTTTTCAACCTTGATGGGGGTGCTGTCGCTGTTCGGCGCCCAAACCATCACCTGGGATGGCAAGCACCTGATCGGTTATGACGGGCTGATCGCTTCGCCCTTCATCGGCCTGTTCCTGTCGGCCTTCATCACGCTCTTCCTGGGCACCATGAGCTGCATCGGGCTGTGGCTGTATTCGCTATGGCGCCCGCTGTCGCTGAAGGTGGAAGCGGTGGACAACCTGGACCTCGACCAGTTGATCCGCGAAAGCGAAGAAGCCATGGCTGCGCGCGACTGATGCCCCGGCGGAGGATCTTCGTTCAGAAGATCTTCATCCACTTCAGGAAGGCCACGGTGGCCACACCGAGGCCCCCCATCACGCCCATCACGATCCAGAACGAGGCCTCATCATGCAGGCCCGGCAGACCCGCCACGTTCATTCCGAAGATCCCCGACACCAGCGTGGCCGGCATCAGCAATGCGGTCAGGATCGATAGCGCCATCAGGTTGCGGTTCATCTGCTCCGACATCTGCGAGGCGATCTCTTCCTGCAACAGCTTGGCGCGCTCATAGACCGCTTCCACGGTGGAATGCAGTTCGTTCAAGGTCTTCCAGCGCCTCGCGCGGCACCCAGGACGGACGCAGGCGCTGGAACTGCGCCAGGATGCGGCGTTCCGGCGCGATGAAGCGACGCAGTTCAGCCAGTTGACGACGGATGCCGGAGAGCTCGGCGCGATCTTCGGCGCGGCGGTCGGAGAGCACCGAGAATTCGATGTCATCGACCTTGTCATTGAGCTTGTCCAGGCGCGCATTGAAGCCATCGGCCAGGCAGCGCAGCAGCTCGGCGAACAAATCCATGGGATTGTCGAAGTCACCGCCATCGAGCACTTTCTGGCGCAGCATGTTGGTGGAAATCAGCGGCTGGGTGCGCAGCGTCAACAGGCGCGTGCGGTCCAGGTAGAAGTGCAGCGCCCCCTTCTCGGTACCGGTGTCGCCGATCTCCATCTTCATATCGGTCAGCGTGCCGTAGACGCCATCGGGCGTGGCGTGCAGACCGGGATGGGTGTCGCTGCTCAATAAAAATTCAGTGATGTATTCGGCTATGTCGCTGTGATGCTCCAGCCATTGCTGGATCTTCACATCGGCGGTCTTCACGTGCAGCCAGGTGAAGGCGGGCGTCACCGGATGATAGTCGACCACCTCGTTCCAGTTCATCTGGCGCGCGCGGCCCTCTTCGAAGCGGAAGGCACAGATGAATCCGGCCGGCTCATAGAGCAGGTGCAGGGCTTGCGGAGTGTCCGGCGGATTGTGCATGAGCGGCCAGGTCGTTAAGAAACTGTAAAGAACCAGGCATTCTAACCAGCGTCTTTGACAGATTTGTGACAGCGCCGTGACGCCGCTTGGCCACAGCCGCCCGGCTTCAGTAGTTGAAGTTGCGGTTGCCCCAGGCTTCCCGCGCCGCCCCGCAGACCCTGATCTGCTGCTGGTTCATGCCGGAGGTGCCATTCAACTGGCACTGGTCGGAGACCGACTTGGCCTCGTCAAGGTTTTTGCGGAAATAGTCATAATCCTTCTTGCCGGCCACGGCGTCACAAGCCGACAGCAAAGGCAGAGCGATGCACAGCAGCGCCGGCAGGCGCAGAGCGGAGTTCATGCGGTTATTCCCCTGATAAGCGGGCCAGGCCCGAAGACTGGCAGCGGTCCATCCGGCCTCCTGCCAGGCCCGTTCCCCGGGGCCGTGGTGGCGGCTCTACGCTGCGACGCGACAAAGTATAGACAGCCAGCGTGGATTGCTCAACGGAAATCTTCACTTTACTCACACAATAGTAGAACAAAAAAGGCCGGTCACGAGGACCGGCCCTGGCACTGTTGCGTGCACGTCTTGTCAGCCTGGAATCATCCTCAGCGCTTGAGCAAGGCGTGCAGGATGATGGCACCGAAAGTCGCGGTCCCGATGCCACCCAGCGCGAAGCCGCCCATCTTCAGGGTGAAGTCGCCGGCCCCCAGCACCAGCGTGACAGCCGCCACGATCAGGTTGGTATTGTTGGAAAAATCGACCTTGTTCTCGACCCAGATGCGCGCACCGGAGACCGTGATGAGCCCGAACACCACGATCGACACGCCGCCCAGCACCGCACCAGGAATGGTCAGGATCACAGCGCCGAACTTGGGCGAGAAACCCAGCAGGATGGCAATGACCGCCGCCACCACGAACACCAGCGTGGAATAGATCCGGGTGACGGCCATCACGCCGATGTTCTCCGCATAGGTGGTCACGCCAGTCCCACCCACGCTGCCCGAGAGCATGGTGGCCAGACCATCGCCGATGAAGGCGCGGCCGATGTAGCGGTCCAGATTCTGACCGGTCATGGCCGAGACGGCCTTGATGTGGCCCAGGTTCTCGGCCACCAGGATGATGGCCACCGGTGCCAGCAGGGCCATGGCCCCAGCGTGGAACACCGGCGTAGCAAAGTGCGGCACACCGAACCAGGCGGCATTGGCCACGCCGGCAAAGTCGATCGGCTTGCCCAGGCCCAGGCCATTGGCCAGCACCGCATAGAGCGCATAGGCCAGCAGCAACCCGATCAAGATCAAGAGACGCTGCAACATGCCGCGCGCAAACACCGCCACGAAGCCCACGCAGAGAATGGTGGCCAGCGCCATCCAGCTATCGAAGCTACTGCCGGACACGCCCTTGACGGCAATCGGCGCCAGGTTCAGGCCGATCACCGCCACCACCGCACCGGTCACCACCGGCGGCATCAGTGACTCGATCCAGCGCGTGCCCACGCCCGAGACGATCAGGCCGATCACCGCATAGACCGCACCACAAGCGATGATGCCGCCCAGCGCCACACCCAGGTTGGCGTTGGGGCCGGAACCGGCGTAACCGGTCACGCCAATGACCAACCCGATGAAGGAAAAGCTCGACCCCAGGTAGCTCGGCACGCGCCCACCCACCATCAGGAAAAACAGCAGCGTCCCCACGCCCGACATCAGGATCGCCAGGTTGGGATCGAAACCCATGAGCAGCGGCGCCAGCACGGTCGAACCGAACATGGCCACCACGTGCTGCACGCCCATGGCCGCCGTCTGCGGCGCAGGCAACCGTTCATCGGCGGCGATCACGGCCCCCTGGCCGTCGTTGGTGCTTTGGCGCAGCCGCCATTGGGGGAAATACGAACCCGACATGGAGATCCCTTTCGTTGTGGATGTTTTTGAATTATTGGTATCAATGGAACGGGGGCTAGTGTATTGAGCGCTCGCACAAATAACAATTGCTGCGGCACTGCATCGCCCCAAAAATCCGTAAAAGATTTCGGGATACCGCTGCGCTGCCACTCGACGGTGCAAAAACATGGGCTGCACCAGCCCCATGCCCCAAAACAGACCGGCGGTTTGCGCAAAACGCCATCGCATTGCCGGCCCCCATCCTGGGAACATGTGATAATCGTTCAGCTTGGCCGGCACCACACAAGCTGGTGCCACCCGGCATCCCTCGACTATGCACTGGAGACCTACATGATCCTGGAACTGGCGGATATCCGCATCCAACCCGGCAAGCAAGCTGAATTCGACGAAGCCATCCAGCGTGGCCTGGCGCAGACCATCAGCAAGGCCCGTGGCTATCTCGGCCACAAGGTGCAAAAAGGCATCGAGTCGCCCGAGCGTTACCTGCTCATGGTGTACTGGGCCACCCTGGAAAACCATACCGTGGATTTCCGTGAATCGCCCGCCTTCACCGAATGGCGCAGCATCGTCGGCCCGTTCTTCGCTGGTGCTCCGCAGGTGGAACACTTCGCCCTGCTGACCGAATCGGCCTGAACAGGCCCTAGCAACACACCGTCCCGGCAGCGCCACCACCCCAGGCGCTGTGGAACGTTTGCGGCGCGCCCGGAACTAAAGGGCGTATCACGCAGGGGCGGGCTGCACCGGCTACCGCCCACCCGAAGACACGACATGCGCCGGCCACGACCGCGCAGGAACACCAGAATGACCACACTGCCCCGCTTTGCCTTCTCCCCCGCACGCCATCTGCGCGCCGGCGCCTGTGCGCTGGGCATGTTGCTGGCGCTGTCCGGCTGCAACAATTTCAGCGGCGACGAACAGCAGCAAGCCGACGTGATCGGTGACTTCTACCGCATCCATCTCAAGAACGCTGCCCCCGGCCTGCCCTCGGCCGATGAACTCAAGCAGTTCCAGCCGCTGGTCAGCCGCGCGCTGTATGCCCTGCTGACCCGTGCCGAAGCCGCCGAAGCGCGCTACGTGAGCGCCGCGGGCGGCGTGGCCGCGCCCCTCATCGAAGGCGACCTGTTCACCTCGCTCTATGAAGGCGCCACCTCCTTCGCCGTGCAATCCTGCGATAGCGAAAACGACCGCGCCTCCTGCCAGGTGGCTTTCCGCTACCAGAAACAAGGCAGCGACGAATCCTGGAACGACAAGATCCTGCTGGTACGCGAAGAGCGCCAGTGGCGCATCGATGACATCGAATTCATCGGCAACGACCAGTCTTCCCAGCGCGAATACCTGAGCGACAACCTCAACGACGCCATCCAGCAGGCAGAGTAAGGCCGCCACCACGGCCACTGTTCCTGCCGGATGAGCCGCCCCGCCTCGTCTGAGGCAGGCGGCGGTGGAATTGGCGGCTTTTTGGCGATGTGTTCCGGGCCTTCCGGCTGAGGTAGGCAAGCTATCCTTGCCACTTGGAATGCTTGTCGCTTTGCCCACACCATGGGCCGACAGGCCAGATGCAATAAAGTACCCCGAAAACAACATCACAACGAATCAACACGTCGCCGCGCACGCGAATGGCCCAGGGAGAATCGGATTGAAGCGCATCGGTAAGACACTCGTCGTCGCCGCCAGCCTGCTGCTTGCAGCGTGCTCGGCCAATGAAGAGGGCAAGGCCAAGGAGCTGGTCACGGAGTTCTACCAGACCCATGCCTCCAACCGCCCCGCGGGCGCCCTGACGCTGCGCGAACTGATCACTTTCCGTCGTTTCCTGTCGGTACCGCTGTTCGACCTGTTGAAGGATGTCTCGGTGGCCCAGGAAGCGCGCACCGCCCAGTCCGCCGCCGACCTGGCGGCCGATCCTGATGCCGAACCGCTGCCGCCGCTGGTACAGGGTGACCTCTTCACGGGCAACCCGAACGGTGCCTCCACCTTCCGCATCCTCCAGTGCGAAGCGCAGGAACAGGTCGCCAACTGCGCGGTGGAACTGATCTTCAGCGACGCCAAGCTGCAATCGCCCGTCAAATGGACCGACAAGGTCGACCTGAGCCGCGACGCCCGCGGCTGGGTGATCGACAACATCCACTACGCCGGCGGCAACCCGCCCATGCGCAGCGGCACCCTGCAAGATGTCATGCGCAAGATCTTGCAGCGCGATACCGCACCGTTGGCGCCGGGGCAATAAGCACGGCGCTATCCCGCTACGGCCCCAAAAATCCATCGAAAAATCGAGCTTGCTCTTGCCCTGGCCGGCCTTGCATGGCTGCGCCTGCCGCGCAAAGCTCTATAATCGCGCGATTCGATTCCATAGAGAACGCCGCCGCGATGTCCAATCACACCTTCCTCTGGCACGACTACGAAACCTTTGGCGCCGTGCCGCGCCGCGACCGCCCCGCGCAGTTCGCTGCCGTGCGCACCGATGCCGAGCTCAACGAGATCGGCGAGCCCATCATGATCTATTGCCAGCCGGCGCCGGACTACCTGCCCGACCCGGTCTCCTGCCTGATCACCGGCATCACGCCGCAGCATTGCCTGCAACACGGCCTGCCCGAGCATGAGTTCGCCGCCCGCATCGAACAGGTGCTGGGCGAGCCCAGCACCATCGGCGTGGGCTACAACACCATCCGCTTCGACGATGAAGTCACGCGCTTCATGTTCTGGCGCAACCTGATCGACCCATATGCCCGCGAATGGGCCAATGGCTGCGGCCGCTGGGATTTGCTGGACGTGGTGCGGCTGACCTATGCACTGCGCCCGCAGGGCATCACCTGGCCGAAGAAGGAAGACGGCAGTGTCAGCTTCAAGCTGGAAGACCTGTCCAAGGCCAATGGCCTGATCCACGAAGCAGCCCACGATGCGCTCTCGGATGTGCGCGCCACCATTGCACTGGCGCGCCTGATCCGCCAGAACAACCCGCGCCTGTTCGACTTCGCCCTGGCCCTGCACAAGAAGGATAAGGCCGCCGCCGAGATCGGCCTGCCTGTGGCCAAGCCGTTCCTGCATGTCTCGGGCATGTTCCCGGTGGCCAATGGCTGCCTGGCGCTGATGTGGCCGCTGGGGATGCATCCGACCAACAAGAACGAAGTGATCGCCTGGGATCTCGGCTACGACCCCAGCGAACTGGCCGGTCTGGATGCGGCCACGGTGCGCCAACGCATGTTCACCAAGCGCGATGAACTGCCCGAAGGCATGACCCGCCTGCCGGTCAAGAGCATCCACCTCAACAAGTCGCCGATGGTGGTGGGCAGCCTCAAGACCCTCACTGCCGAGCGCGCCGCCGAGCTCAATATCGACGTTGACGCTGCCCTGCGTCATGCCGACCTGGCCGCCGCCCTGCCCGACCTGGCGCCGCTGTGGCGCCAGGTCTACCAGCGCGACAATGAGGCGGCTGCAGACGTAGATGAAGATTTGTACGGTGGCTTCATCGGCAATGGCGACCGCCGCCAGTTGACGCAACTGCGCGCCCTGCCACCGCAAGCGCTGGCCACCGCCAGCGTGGCCTTCGACGACATGCGACTAAATGAAGTTTTGTTCCGCTATCGCGCACGCAACTTCCCCCAGACCTTGAGCCCCGACGAAGCCCGGCACTGGGAAGAACACCGTGCCGCCCGACTGTTCGAAGGGGCCGGCGGTGCGCGCACCATCGCGCAACTGTTCGAGCAGATCGACCAGTTGCAGGAAGAGTCCGATGACGAACGCACCCAGGACATCCTGGGCGCGCTGTATGACTATGCGGAAATGATTGCGCCAGCCCATCAGTGAGACCGGCACGCGAAGAGACTCATTCGGTCGCGGGAGCAGCAACTGCTGCGGCAGCGGGAGCCGCATCTGCTCCCGCAGCGGCCTTACCCTGCGACTTGAGCTGCATGATGAACTCGCGAAACGCCGGCTGGATCTCGGCAAACAGCGGATGCTTGCGGTTCTTGAGCATGACCTCGCCGAACAGCTTGATGCCCAGCGCCAGTTGCGCGCTGGTCTGGTCGTCGAACTGCCCGCGACCACGCAGGCGGGAGACGATACTGAAGATATCGTCATGATTGCCAGCCTCGAAACGCAAAGGCTCGTGCAAGACCTGTCCCTCCGAGGCGGTAGCCAGGTGTTCCAGGGTGATGCGATAGCGATGTTCCCTCATGTGAATTTCCTTTCCTGATTGGCCGAGGCGCCCGTTCAGCTCAGACGCGCTCCACCGCCACGGCAGCGCGGTCGATGATGTCGATGATGGCGTGCAGCTCTTCCTTTTCCAACTTGCCCTTGGCCAGCCGGGTATGCAGGGCCAGGCGGAAGTTCTGCACAGCGCGCTGCAGCTCGGGCGCATCGGCGTCGGGACGTTCCTGACGACGCAGTTCGAACTTGCGCAGCACCTGCTGCAGCAGCTCGGCGTTATCCTTTTCTTCCAGGTGGGTCTTGCCTTCGGGGCTGATGGTGTAGAGCTTCTTGCCACCGTCTTCGCCCTGCACCGAGGCATGGCCCATTTCTTCCAGCAGGGTCAGGGTCGGGTAGATCACGCCGGGGCTGGGACTGTAGCCGCCACCGACCAGTTGCTCGATGGCCTTGATCATGTCGTAACCGTGGCGCGGCTTTTCCTGCAACAGGTGCAGCATCACGATGCGCAGCGCGCCCTGCTCGAACATGCGCGCACCGCGTCCGCCTCCTTCGCGGCCACGCGGGCCGTGGTGGCCACGCGGACCACGCGCTTCGTCTTCCTCGAACATGCCGCCGCCGTGATGACCGCGCTCATGACGCTGGTGCTTGGGGCCATGGCCGGGCTGACCATGGTGGCTGAATAAATGCTTGAACATGGTGTTTCCTTCTTGTCGGGTTGCAAAATGCAGCGACTGACGCACGCTGCGTGTCGATCGATATAGCCAAGATATATCTTTATATCGAGCATTTCAAGATATATCTTAATAATATTTTTACTTCCTTTTGGCAATCGACCGAGAACAACGCCGCTCAAGACAAGGGTTCAAGCAGCCGGCCAGGAGGGATCAGCGCTGCCCGCCATGCCAGCGCGCCACCTGTTGCAGGCAACTGCGCAGGTCGCCCTGCACCAGTTGGGCGGCATGGGCCAGCATCAGGTTGCGTGGCAGGCCGAAGTCTTCGATGAGCATCCCGTCCAGGCAATAACCGGGCTCGCCCTGGGGCAACTGATGCAGCAAGTCCTGGGTGGGGGTGTTGTAGCACCACACCTTCTTGCCGCGCCCCACCGCATAGCCGATTTCGAAGACGGTGCCGGAATCGGGCTCATGTCCCCGAAAATTGCAGACATTGGCCACCACGTAATCGGCCGATTCGATCAAGGCCACGTTGATCTCATAGATGCGACGGGCGATGTCGGCCTTGCTCTCCCCGGTGACTTCATCATCTCCCGGACACAGCGCCACCAGCCCCAGTTCGGCGCACCACTGCTTGATGCGCAGCTTGTACTGGGCGTAGTCACGCTGGAACACATCGGGGCCGGCCAGATAGATGCGGGGCTGCTGGGTCATGGTTCATCCTGTCGTTTGGTCAGAGGGCAGCATAGCGCAAAGCGCAGCACGCCTCTCAACGGGAGGATGCGAGCATCTCGGCACGGTCGAAATCGGCCGCAAAGTCGTCGACCCGCACGCTCTGCTCGGCATAGTGGGCAAAGGTATCCAGCGCCGCCTTCTCCTGCGCCGAGATCAGGCTGCGTTCCAGCGCCAGTGCGCTCCAGGCCGGCAATTCCGGGAGGTTCTGCGGCATCGGGGGTAGCCTGCCGTCCTTGATATCCTGCTTCAGGCGATGCTCCAGTTGCTGTACCACAGGCGTGAGCACGAAGGCTTGCTCGCCGCAGGCCAGCGGGTCGCCCTCGCGCGGCAGGTAGGCATCGGCCAGCAGGCGATTGCGGCTCTCGCCCGGTGTCTGCATGGCCTTGGCCACGCGCGTACCCAGCACATCGGAGGGCTTGCGATAGGGTCGGCCCAGCGGGAAGATCAGCCCCCGCAACAGAAACGCGATGAAGGGATTGGGGAAGTTATGCAAGACCTCGATGATGGCTTCCTGGGCGCGATTCAACGCATCCTGCACCGACCAGTCCACATAGGGCAGGTCAGCTTCCTGCCGGCCCTCATCCTCGAAACGCTTCAACACCGCCGACACCAGATAGAGCTGCGAGAGCACATCCCCCAGCCGCGCGGAAATACGCTCACGGAACTTGAGCGTGCCGCCCAGCACACCCATGCTGACATCGGTCAACAGCGCAAAGGCCGATGACAGGTGCACCACCGCCCGGACATAACTCCGGGTGGCACGCCCGGCGTGGCGACTGGCTGGCAGCAGCCAGCCGCCGCTCAAGCCGCCCACCAGGCTGCGTGCCGCATTGGCGGCCACGAAGGAGAGATGCGCAAAGAGCAACCGGTCGAACTCCTGCAAGGCGCGTTGACGATCTTCATCAGCGGCAGCCGCCAATTCCTTTAACACATAGGGATGGCAGCGAATCGCGCCCTGCCCGAAGATGATCAGGCAGCGCGTAAGGATATTGGCGCCCTCCACGGTGATGGCGATCGGCACCTGCTGGTAGGCCCGCGCCAGGAAATTGCCGGGCCCCATGCAAATGCCCTTGCCGCCGATGATGTCCATGCCATCGTTGACCACGATACGTCCGCGCTCGGTGACGTGGTATTTGGAAATGGCCGAGATCACCGAGGGCTTCTCGCCCGCATCCACCGCCAATGCCGACAGGCGTCGTGTGGCGTCCATCATGTAGAGATGTCCCCCCATGCGCGCCAAGGCTTCCTGCACCCCTTCGAACTTGCCGATCTCGATCCTGAACTGGCGCCGCATGGCGGTATAGGCGCTGGTGCCGCGCACGGCCATCTTGGAAAAACCGACGCTGGAAGACGGCAGCGAAATGGCCCGCCCCGCCGCCAGGCATTCCATCAACATGCGCCAGCCGCGCCCCACTTGCTGCGCACCACCGATCACCAACTCCATCGG
>NZ_BADI01000258.1:0-2924 GCF_000333555.1 Herbaspirillum sp. B65
CATGTTGGCGGCGGGGTTCAGGGGCGGCGGCAGGACGTCATCCGGGCCGCTGTCCTGGTGTTTGCTTTCCCAGTAGTACTTGCCGGTGTGCAGGCTGCTGGGGCCCAGGCGGGCGTACTTGACCATCAGGATCATCTCCACCACCAGCAGGAAGGTGTAGAACAGCACGAACCCGGCCAGGAGGCGCGCTTGCCAGTCCTCGGCCATCACATCGACCAGGTAGCCACGCGGCAGGGCCGGCGCCGCTTCCTTGGCCGCCAGCAGGGCCTCGAAGGAGAACGAGGACAGCACCGGCAGCGCCGACCCGCTCTTGCCTTCAAAGCGGCGCGCCACCGCCTGGGCGGTCAGTTCGGCGGTACGGCGGGCGTATTGCGGGGCTGCCGGCTTGATCTCGACATTCATCCAGATGCCGTGCGCCAGGCAAAAGTCCAGGCCCTGCTCCAGGGTGCAGATGCGTTCCCCGGCAAAACGCGCATCCAGCCAGGCACCGGCTTCCAGCTCGCGCAGTTCGGCCCAGTCGGTCTCGGCGATCTTTCCCGCGCCCGGCAGGGTGCGGCCACGCTGTGGGTCGTGCATCAGGATGGGGACCTCGTCGCGGGTGAGCATGACGTCAAATTCGACCGCGCGATAACCGTGTTCAAGCCCGGTGCGAAAAGCGGCCAGGGTATTTTCCGGCGCCAGCGTGCCGCCGCCGCGATGGGCGAGGATGGGGGGATAGGGCCACATGAGGTTCTCCGAAATAAGGGGATGGGAGGGCAGGCATTGCTTGAGACTGGGCGCATAAGGTAGAGCAGATCACGCCGCGCTTCAAGCATCTGGCACCGCAAAAAACGCTGCTGGTCGCCCGGTGCTGGAGAGGAGCGACCACGTGGCGCATCCTTGGCGCATCTTCCACCCACCCAGCGAGTCCATCATGCGCCCATCCGACACCACCACCCTGCCCGACCCGAGCCATCCCTCCAGTCCCATTACTGCCGCTGACCATGACCGTGCCGAACGCCGGGTAGAGCGACAACTGGGCTTTTTCCGCCACCTGGCCATCTACTTGGCAGTCAACGCCGGACTGCTGCTGTTGAATCTGGCCGGCCCGCATGACCACTGGTGGAGCCTGGGACCTCTCCTTGGCTGGGGAATCGGGGTACTATTCCACGCCTTGAGCGTATTCGGGCGCTTACCCGCCAGCTGGAAGCAGGCGATGATCGCCCGTGAACTGCGCCGCCGCTGACATGGCCCTGCCAGCGCGTGCGGCTTGTTTGCTTCATCCACAGGAACGCATGACCCAACACGATACTTCCGTCCCCCACCGCTTCATCATCCTGCTGCGCGAGCTGGCGCTATCGCTATTGCCCACGCTGGTGATCAACCTGCTGTGCGCACTGGCTGTGACCTACCTGATGCGCATCGGCGGCAGCTTCTATGAAAACCTGCAGGTGTCGATGTGCATCGGCCTGCTGGCCATGCTGCTCATCAACGGTACGCGTTTGGCGATCTGGGGCGATGGCGAGCCCAACAAGCTGGGCTTCCTGGTGATCATCACGGTGATGGCACCGCTGTCGGTATTGCTGGGGCGCATCCTGGCCAGCCTGTTGCTGGACCAGCCGATCCTGAGCCTGATGCCCGAACATCGCGATAACGTCATTGCGGTCATCGTCCTGACCTTCCTGGTCTGCTTCGGCGCCACCCTGTTCTTCTGGAACCGCCAGAAGATGGCCGCTCTGCAGGCGCACGCCAGCCAGGTCGAAAAGCAGGCAGTGCAGGCCCAGTTGCAGATGCTGCAGGCCCAGATCGAGCCGCACATGCTGTTCAATACGCTGGCCACGCTGCAATCGCTCATCAGCACCGATCCGCTGCAGGCCGAACTGATGTTGAACCAACTGGTGCAATACCTGCGCACCACACTGTCGGCCTCCCGTGCCGACAGCACATCACTGCAAAAGGAATTCGATCTGATCAAGGCCTATCTCGGCCTGATGTCGCTGCGCATGGGATTGCGTCTGAGCTATACCCTGCAACTACCGGAACACCTGGGCCGGCTGCGCCTGGCGCCGATGCTGTTGCAGCCGCTGGTGGAAAATGCCATCAAGCACGGCCTGGAACCCAAGGTCGCAGGCGGCAACTGCACCGTGCGCGCTGCCGTCCACAACGACATGCTGGTGCTGAGCGTGCTCGATACCGGCGTCGGCCTGCCCACCAGCATCAGCCTGAACCAGCCGCCGGCGCAGAAGGAACCGGTCATCGGTATGCACTTCGGTCTGGACAATATCCGCGAACGCCTGGCCACGCTCTATGGCCCGCTGGCCGAACTGATCATCACCCACAACGTGCCGGCCGGGGCCATGGCGCAGATCACCATTCCCCTCAAGGCGCTCAAGGCGGCGCACCGCAGCAGCAAGCACAGCCGCCTGCTCGATAGCTGAATCACCGGAGGCCCCATGGCTGCACCCACTGCCCTGATTGCCGAAGACGAACCGCTGCTGGCCCAGGCGCTGCGCCAGGCCCTGGCGCGCTGCTGGCCGGAATTGCCGACACCACAACTGGCGGCCAATGGCGACGAGGCGCTGGAGCAGGCCTTGCTGTTGCAGCCGGATGTGCTGTTCCTGGATATCAAGATGCCGGGGCGCAACGGCCTGGAGGTAGCGCGCGAACTGGCCGAGGAATGGCCGGCGCAACGCCCCTTCCCACTGATCGTCTTCGTCACCGCCTATGACGACTACGCGCTGCAAGCCTTCGAACGCGCCGCCATCGACTACCTGCTCAAGCCCGTCAGCCAGGAGCGACTGGCACTGACCGTCACACGTCTGCAAAGCCTGCTGGCCCAACGCGCCGCAGGCGAGCAGGAAGCCCAGTTGGAGCGCGCCCTGGCACAGCTACGGACGCTGTCGACATCGCTCACGGAAGAAGCACCGCCGCGGCTGGACTATATC
>NZ_BADI01000257.1:0-4054 GCF_000333555.1 Herbaspirillum sp. B65
GCCGCGGCGGCCTTGTTGACGTCCCGTCCAGGATCACATTGCCGTCCGGGGTGATCTGGGGCGTGACTTCCAGTTTCAGGTTGGCCTTCTTGAAGGCGGTCGAGGTGGTGCCGTTGCCGGCGGCTTGCTGGTAGGGAATTTCCTCGCCCTGCTCGATCAGGGCGGTCTGCTGGTCGGCCGTGACCAGACGAGGGCTGGAGACGATCTTGCCGCGCCCATCGGCTTCCAGCGCCGACAGCTCGACGTTGAGGAAACGCTGGGCGGCAGCATTGAAGAGGGTGAAGGCGAAGCTGCCCGGGGTGGCGCCACTGAGGGCTTCGGCGCGCAGGTTCAGGGCGGGATCGCGCAGGGTGGGGCCAGCAGGAGCCTGGCCGGTCGGGGCGGCCTGTGGGTTCTGGCTGCTCGGGCTGCCTTGGCCGCTTTGCTCGCCGACGGCCGCAAGGCCAGCCGCACCTTGCCGGCCTCGCCTTCATCGGCGCGCAGCACCAGCGATGCTGCGCAGACCGGGCAGAACTTGAACTCGCTCATGGTCGCTCCGAGCCAGGGCCGTGGGAAATTACAGCTTGGACTGGACCCAACCGGCCACGCCTTGCAGCGCGCCCGGCAGAGCCGCCGGCTCGGTGCCGCCAGCCTGAGCCATATCCGGACGACCGCCCCCCTTGCCGCCGACCTGCTGGGCGACAAAGTTGACCAGCTCGCCGGCCTTGACCTTCGCGGTCGCGTCGGCCGTGACGCCAGCGATCAGGCTGACCTTGCCATCCTTGACGCTGCCCAGCACGATGGCAGCGGTCTTGAGCTTGTCCTTCAACTTGTCCATGGTCTCGCGCAGGGTCGCCACATCGGCGCCTTCCAGCGTGGCCGCCAGCACCTTGATGCCGTTGATGTCGACCGCTTGGTTGACCAGCTCGTCGCCCTGGCTGGAGGCCAGCTTGGACTTGAGCGAAGCCAGTTCCTTTTCCAGCGCCTTGACCTGATCCTGCACCTGGCCGATGCGCGGCAGCAGTTCTTCCGGCTGGGTCTTCAGCGCCGCAGCGGCTTCGGCCACGCGGCTCGAGAGCGACTGCACCAGCGCCAGCGCACCTTCGCCGGTGACGGCTTCGACGCGGCGGATGCCAGCCGCAACGCCACCTTCGGAGACAATCTTGAACAGGCCGATGTCACCGGTACGAGAAACGTGGGTACCACCGCACAGTTCGGTCGAGGTACCGATGGACAGCACGCGCACCTGGTCGCCGTACTTTTCGCCGAACAGCGCCATGGCGCCGGCGGCAATGGCGTCGTCGTAGCCCATCAGCTGGGCGCCGGTGGCGACGTTGGCCAGTACTTCGCGGTTGACGATCTCTTCCACGCGACGGATTTCCTCGGCGGTCATCGGCGCGTTATGGCTGAAGTCGAAACGGGTCTTGTCGGCGTCGACCAGCGAACCCTTCTGCGATACATGCGAACCCAGCACTTCACGCAGGGCCTTGTGCATCAGGTGGGTGGCCGAATGGTTGCGCATGGTGCGGGCGCGCTGATCGGCATCGACCTTGGCTTGGACGGCGTCGCCGATGGCCAGGCTGCCCTTGATCAGTTGGCCGTGGTGACCGAACACCTCGGCCTGAATCTTTTGCGTATCGGCCACGGCGAACAGGGCATTGGCCGCTTCCAGCGCACCGGCATCACCCGCCTGGCCACCGGATTCGGCATAGAACGGGGTGGTGTCCAGTACCACGATAGCGTCCTGTCCAGCCTCGATCTTCTGCACCGGGCTGCCGGCCACGTAAAGGGCGACGACCTTGGCCGACTGGGCCAGGGATTCGTAGCCCACGAAGCGGGTCTTGTCACCGGTGTATTCGATGGCAGCGGCCATCTTGAACTTGCCAGCGGCGCGGGCGGCGCTCTTCTGGCGCTCCATGGCGGCATCGAAGCCGGCTTCGTCCAGTTCCACCTTGCGCTCGCGGCAGATGTCGGCGGTCAGGTCCAGCGGGAAGCCGTAGGTGTCGTACAGCGTGAAGGCGGTCTCGCCATCCAGCTTGCCGGTGTTGGCAGCCAGCGCGGCTTCCAGGATCTTCATGCCGTGTTCCAGCGTTTCGCCGAAACGTTCTTCTTCCTGCTTCAAGACCATCTCGACGCGCTCGGCGGCTTCCGGCAGTTCCGGATAGGCTGCGCCCATCTGCACCACCAGGTCCTTGACCAGCTTGTAGAAGAAGGGCTTGGTCTGGCCCAGCTTGTGGCCGTGACGCAGCGCGCGGCGGATGATGCGGCGCAGGACGTAGCCACGACCTTCATTGCCGGGAATCACGCCGTCGACGATCAGGAAGGAAGTCGCACGGATGTGGTCGGCGATCACGCGCAGCGAAGCATTGGAGAGGTCGGTCTCGCCGGTTTCACGGGCAGCCGCCTTGATGAGCGCCTGGAACAGGTCGATCTCATAGTTGCTGTGCACGTGCTGCAGGATCGCGGCCAGGCGCTCCAGACCCATGCCGGTATCCACGCAGGGGGCCGGCAGCGGGGTCAGGGTGTATTCGCCGGTGGCCGGGTCGAGCTGGCGGTCGAACTGCATGAACACGTTGTTCCAGATCTCGATGTAGCGGTCGCCATCGGCGTCGGGGCTGCCCGGGGGGCCACCCCAGATGTCCGGGCCGTGGTCATAGAAGATTTCCGAGCAGGGACCGCAGGGGCCGGTCTCGGCCATCTGCCAGAAGTTGTCGGAGGCGTAGGGTGCGCCCTTGTTGTCGCCGATGCGCACCACGCGCTCGGGCGGCAGGCCGATTTCCTTGGTCCAGATGTCGTAGGCTTCATCGTCAGTCTGGTAGACGGTGGCCCAGAGCTTGTCGGCCGGCAGGCCATAGACCTGGGTCAGCAGTTCCCAGGCCCACTTGAGCGACTCGCGCTTGAAGTAGTCGCCGAAGGACCAGTTGCCCAGCATCTCGAAGAAGGTATGGTGACGCGCCGTGTAACCGACGTTTTCCAGGTCGTTGTGCTTGCCGCCGGCGCGCAGGCAGCGCTGCACGGAAGCCGCACGCACGTAGTTGCGCTTGTCGGTGCCCAGGAACACGTCCTTGAACTGAACCATGCCGGAATTGGTGAACAGCAGGGTCGGGTCATTGCCCGGCACCAGGCTGGAGGAGCGGACGATGGTATGTTCTTTGGATTCAAAGAATTTCAGAAACTTGTCGCGAATTTCGGCTGAGTTCATGTTCGAAGACGGATAAATGGGCCTGATGCCGCCGGTAACGCTCAGATCGGACCCGGATGGGAGTCGGTGCAAAAAACGATTGCGAACCGGTGATTATACGTGATCCGGGCGCAGATTCGCAGGCCAGGGGGGCGACACATCCGCCCCCGCCCGGGACGAAAAAAAACCCGCCGGGAAATCCCGGACGGGTTACAGGCTTGGCTGACCCGGCACTGCGCGCTTGCATTGCGCCACCGGACCTTAACTGTGTCAGCCTTGCTTTTCGGTAAAACCGGTCGCTGGCCGCCGCATGGGCGGTCAGCGCAAAGACGATCAGGCGCCCTTGTTGGTCGGCAGCACGGCTGCCTTCTTGGCGTGCTTCTTGTGCTTCTTGTGCTTTTTCGCCTTCTTGACGTGCTTCTTGTGCTTCTTGTGGGCGGGCTTGGCAGCCGGTGCTTCGGCAGCAGGAGCTGCGGCAGGTGCAGGCTGGGCCAGGACCGGCATGGCGAAGGCGGCAACGAGTACGGCAGCCAGCAGTTTGTTGATCTTCATCGTTTTCCTCTATCTCTGAGTGTTGTGTGCTTCCACAAGTCTGCCGGCGTGCTCACGGGCGCCGGCCTTGTGCTTCCTTTAACGCAAGTTTTTTGCGTTGCGTTGACAGCAACTTTCGACTGCCCCCCAATTGCTGTTACCCGCCTGCAAATCATATATATCGCGTGATAAATCAGTACGCCGGTAAGAGCGCGATTTTCCGTTCATTTCCACGCTGCACGGCTACGCGATATGAACAAATTCACCAAGCGTCGGCGGCGATCAGGTCGATGCGGTCGGTGCAGAAGGCATCCACGCCCCACTGGCGGATTTCCTCGGCGCGCCCCACCTCATTGACGGTGT
>NZ_BADI01000256.1:0-1317 GCF_000333555.1 Herbaspirillum sp. B65
GCCCGCACCGAAATCATCGATGGCGACTTCACGCCCAGGGCGCTTGATCTCCTGGATCTTGCTGTAAAGCTTTTCGGGATGCTTGCTCATCGCGCTTTCGGTGAACTCGATCTCGATCAGACCAGCCGGCAGGCGATGTCGGCGCAACTGCACCGCCAGTGTCTGTACCAGGTCGTCATTGTCGAAGTCGCGCGCCGAGACATTGATGGCCACCGGAATGGCCCGCCCCTGGCGCGCCCAGGCGGCGGCCTGTTCGATGCCATGCTGCAGCACCCACAAGGTCACCTGGCGGATCAGCGCACTCTTCTCGGCCAGCGGAATGAACAGCCCTGGAGAGATCACTCCGTGCACCGGATGACGCCAGCGCAACAAGGCTTCGACCCCGGCGCACTGCCCCGACAACAGACCTACCTTGGGCTGGAACTCCAGCCATAGCTGATTCCGAAAGCGGTTTCGGTCAGGCGAAACAGCGGCCAGTACAAGGTGTTCTGCAGTTTGCGCATCAGGCCGGCAGGGCGCGCTTCGATACGACGCCCCCAGCGATAGACCCAGATGGCCCAGATGGATTGTTCTTTCAAAAAAGGACGACGCAGATTGTAGCGCGCCAGATCAGCCTGCCAGTCAGGGTCCTGCGGCATCGGTTTTCCTTTCAAAATACGTTATTCATGGACATTCTGTCAGCATCAGCGGACATCTTAACGTCTTGTCATCTTTAAAGAAGAAATGTTCACTCTCTGACAATAAAAATGGCGCATCAATTCAGCAGGGGAATTCCGCTAAAAAGGCGACTGTGCAGCGCAACAATATGATAAATTTGTCGAACAAGCCAGCAACTGCGATTAAATGCAGTGAAAAATTTCCAGTCAGCAAAAAAGATAATGGAACTTTTTGTTCAGCCTTGCCTCCGTTCACCTGGCCTCGATAAATATCACAATTCCTCACGCAGTGGCCTGGCCAGCCGCAATGAGGGGCAGGATGCCGACTTCGATTCATGACAAGAGCCAACGCCGCCATGCCGAACCTGCAGAACCCAGATGCACTGGGCTTGCCCACCCGCCCATTGTTCAAAGTTCACTGGAACTTGGACGGGATCTGAACAATTGAACCAAGATGCTGCTCATGCCACCCAGAGGCCCATCCTGGGAGAGAGCATGAGCACGCATCCAGCGCACTCAACCTCTCCTCTGAAAGCACGCCATGACCCTCACTACCGTATCGAACTGGCTCAAGACTGCGACCGCAGCGGCAATATACGCCGTGGCCTGCGCCTGAGGACGTTCATGCGCTGTATCGCTGTCATTCCGGCCCGCTTCGGCT
>NZ_BADI01000255.1:0-1033 GCF_000333555.1 Herbaspirillum sp. B65
GCACGCACAGCAACCGCGCGCGCCCTGCGAGAGACAGTGCGCGCGTGGCTGTCATGCCGCCATCAATCCATCAATACTGCGGNTGGGGAATTNCNTTGGCGCCACTCAGCCGGAAAAGACGCCTTCTCGGTAGGTGATGCGCTTGGGCACTTCCTTGCCGGCCTTGATGTCCTTGGCGATCTGCATCAGTTGCGGACCCAGCAACGGGCTGCACTCGACGGTCACGTTGAGCTTGCCGGCCATCATGGCTTCGAAGGCACCCTTGACGCCATCGATGGAGATGATGGTGATGTCCTTGCCCGGCTTCAGACCCGCTTCCTCGATGGCCTGGATGGCGCCGATGGCCATATCGTCGTTATGGGCGAAGAGCACGTTGATCTTCTTGCCCTCGGCCTTGAGGAAGGCTTCCATCACTTCCTTGCCCTTGGCGCGGGTGAAGTCGCCGGTCTGTGAACGGATGATCTTCAGGCGCGGTTCGCTCTTGATGATTTCCTCGAAGCCCGCCTTGCGGTCGATGGCCGGAGCCGAACCCACGGTGCCTTGCAGTTCCACGATATTGATGTCACCGGCCGGCATGGACTTGGCCTTCTCCAGCAGCCAGCGACCAGCACGACGACCTTCTTCCACGAAGTCCGAACCGATGAAGGTGACATACAGCGACTTGTCACTGACGTTGACCGCGCGGTCGGTCAGGATCACCGGAATCTTGGCCGCCTTGGCTTCACGCAGCACGGTTTCCCAGCCCGACTCCACCACCGGCGAGAAGGCAATCACATCGACTTTTTGCGCGATGAAGGAGCGGATTGCCTTGACCTGGTTTTCCTGCTTCTGCTGGGCGTCGGCGAACTTCAGATTGACGCCGGCGGCTTTGGCGGCTTCCTTGATCGATACCGTATTGGCGGTGCGCCATTCGCTCTCGGCGCCCACCTGCGAGAAGCCCATGGTCAGTGGTTTGTCGCGGCCAAGGCCGAAAAGCTCATGGCGCTGCTCGCAAAGGCCATGCAAATGGCTGCGCCCAGAAGCGCTCTTCTCT
>NZ_BADI01000254.1:0-8079 GCF_000333555.1 Herbaspirillum sp. B65
CATCGGCCCCTCCCCGAGAGCGCGCAGCAGATCACCCCTTTCTCCGCCGGTGTGGTGGTCGGTACCCATGAGCCGCAGGCCGCCAAGGAATTGCTGGACTTCCTCGCTTCGCCCGAAGCAGAGGCGGCCATCAAGGCATCCGGCCTGGATCCGGCGCCGCGCTGAAAAATATGAAGAAAAGCGCTGAAGTACTGCAGTAGAGAGAGAAAGAGAGAGACCGACATGAACAAAACAACCCAAACCGCCAAACAACACTCCAAGCTGTCCACCGTCCTGCGCGTGACCAGCGGCAATTTCCTGGAGATGTTCGACTTCTTCCTGTATGGCTTCTACGCCAGCTACATTTCGCAGACCTTCTTCCCGTCGGACAACGAGTTCGTCTCGCTGATCCTAACCTTCGGCACCTTCGGTGCGGGCTTTCTGATGCGTCCTCTGGGCGCCATCATCCTGGGCAGCTACATCGACCGCGTAGGTCGTCGCCAGGGGCTCATCGTGACCTTGGCCATCATGGCCATCGGCACGCTGCTGATCGCCTTCGTGCCCGGCTACGCCACCATCGGCATGGCCGCACCGATCCTGGTGCTGACCGGGCGGCTGTTGCAGGGCTTTTCGGCGGGGGTGGAATTGGGTGGCGTGTCGGTCTATCTGGCCGAGATGGCCACGCCCGGCAACAAGGGCTTTTACGTGAGCTGGCAGTCGGCCAGCCAGCAGGCCGCCATCATGGCATCGGCCCTGATCGGCTACCTGGTAAGCCAGTCCTTGTCGCCGCTGCAGATCAGCGAGTGGGGCTGGCGCATCCCCTTCTTCATCGGCTGCATGATCGTGCCGGCCATCTTCATGATCCGCCGCTCGCTGCAGGAGACCGAGGAATTCCTGGCGCGCAAGCGTCATCCCAGCTTCGGCGAGATCATGACCTCCATCGGCCAGAACTGGACGATCGTGGTGGCCGGCATGATGATGGTGGTGATGACCACCGTCTCGTTCTACCTGATCACGGTCTATACCCCGACCTTCGGCAAGAACGTGCTCAAGCTGTCGGCCTCCGACAGTCTCATCGTGACCTTCTGCGTGGGCTTGTCCAACTTCTGCTGGCTACCCATCATGGGCGCGCTGTCGGATCGCGTGGGACGTCGTCCGGTGCTGGTGGCCTTCACCTTGTTGACCTTGCTGACGGCCTATCCGGTGATGTCCTGGCTGGTCTCGGACATCAGCTTCAAGAACCTGCTGATCACCGAACTGTGGCTATCCTTCCTCTATGCCAGCTACAACGGCGCGGCCGTGGTAGCGCTCACCGAAGTGATGCCGGCCCATGTGCGCACGGTCGGCTTCTCGCTGGCCTATAGCCTGGCCACCGCCATCTTCGGCGGCTTCACGCCGCTGGTCTCGACCTGGTTGATCGAAACCTCGGGCGACAAGGCCGCACCGGGTTACTGGATGAGCTTTGCCGCCGTCTGCGGACTGATTGCCACGCTGGTGCTATATCGCGGCAAAGGGGCCACAGCAGCGGCGCTCACCTCGTCCGTTTGAAGTAGCACCAGCGGCGGCTCCTGCTGCAGCCGGAATACGCCCACCAACTCACGCAGCCGCTGCGACTGGTCTTGCAAAGACTGGGCAGCGGCTGCGGCCTGTTCCACCAGCGCAGCATTTTGCTGGGTGGTTTCATCCATGTGGGTAATGGCCTGATTGACCTGTTCGATCCCGGTACGCTGCTGCTGCGTGGCCATGCTGATCTCGCCCACGATATGCGAGACGCGTCCGACGCTGCCCACCACCTCTTGCATCGTCGATCCCGCCTGTTCCACCAGACGTCCGCCGATATCGACCTGCGCCACGGAATCGCCGATGAGCGCCTTGATCTCCTTGGCCGCAGTAGCCGAACGCTGCGCCAGCGAACGCACTTCCGAGGCCACCACCGCAAACCCCCGTCCCTGCTCGCCGGCTCGTGCCGCTTCCACTGCCGCGTTCAAGGCCAGGATATTGGTCTGGAACGCAATCCCGTCGATCACGCCGATGATATCGACGATACGGCGCGAGGCCGCACTGATGCCGTGCATGGTCGAGACCACCTGCTGCACCACCTCGCCACTACGCGCGGCGACCACCGACGCCTCGGCGGCGAGGCGGTCGGCTTGCTGGGCATTATCGGCATTCTGGCGTACCGTGGAAGTCAGTTCCTCCATCGCAGCCGCAGTTTCTTCGAGCGAACCAGCCTGCTGCTCAGTGCGTGAAGAAAGATCGAGATTGCCGCCGGCGATCTCGCAGGAGGCCGCAGCGATGGTCTCGGCACCGCTGCGCACGTCGAAGACGATGCGGGTAAGGCTGCCATTCATCTGGCGCAGTGCCTCCAGCAGTTGACCGATTTCATCGCGCGCGCCGGCCTGGATCTGATGGCACAGGTTGCCATCGGCCACCTGTTGCGCCACCTCCACGGCATGGCGCACCGGTCGCGTGACAGAACGCGTGGCCCACCAGGCAAAACTGCCGCCCACGGCTACCGCCAGCATGGCGATGGCCAGCATGATCAGGGTTTTTTGATGGTACTGATCGGCGGCCTGCTGACCGCTGCGTTCCATCATCTGGCTGCCGACTGCGATATAGCTCTTCAGACGTGCGATGTATCTATCCTGCTCCTGCCGCAAGCTACCCAGCAGCAATTGCGCCGCGTCCATGGTGGCGCCGGTGGAAGCCAGTTGCAAAAAGCGTTGCTGGCCCTGCTGGTACGCAGCCCGCAGGGCCTGTATCTCGGCGAAGGACTTGCGCCCCTGTTCGCTGGACAGGCGCGCCTGCAACCTGGAGAGATCCTCGCCGATGGCCGCCTCGCCCTTGGCGATCAGGGCCACTTCTTCGGTCAATTGCTGATGGTCGTCCAGCAGCAGCAGGTTGCGCATGGCGCTGGCATTTTCGCTGATGCGTAACAGGACGTCATTGGCCAGCAATACCTGCGGGTAACGGTCCTCGACGATCTGGCGGGTTCCCTGGTGCAGCGTGGAGAGACTGGCAATGGCCAGTGCCGTGATCCCGGCCAGCAGTGTCAAGACCAGGCCGAAGCCCAACCCCAGTCGGGCACCCAGTTTGAGGTTTGCAATCATGATGTTTTCTCCGCAACGCAAGAATGCCGACGGACGTTGCAGCGATGCCGTCCGACAATGAATTCGATCTGGATAAAAAAATGGCGGAGAAAGACCACTTCCCCGCCCAAGGCACTACGAAACACCGACCCGCTCCAGGGTCGCTGTCCGCAAGACCAGACTATGCACAGAAGGTAATGCCAGCCATCCGCAGATGGCCTTAGAACGAGTGATGCATACCGATGGTGGTGACCAGCTGCCCGCGACCACCGGAGACGCCGGTCGCGCCCGACGCCCCGGTGCCATTCATGACTGCAAAACGGGCATCGCCGCCGGCGCGCTGGTAGGCCGCCTGTACATACCATTGGGTGCGCTTGGAAAATTCATGCACATGCGACAGGCTCAAGGTATTCCAGCGCGCCCCTTCCAGCTTGGAAAGGCCATAGCCCAGGTTGATCGTATCGAGCGTCGCGTAGCGCCAGGCTGCGCCCAGATCCAGGTTCTTCTGCTTGGGGGTGGCGCCACTGGGCAGGGCCAGCTTGACCTGGGTATAGGCGGTGTTCAGGCGCACGCTGCCGATGGTGTAACCCAGGCCGCCCGCAGTGGTGGTGAGGCTATTGAAGACCGTTGCGGCATTGCCCAGGCCGACGCTGGTAAGGAAGGTGCCGGCATAGCCTGCGGCGCGATTGTTCAGCTTGGAGTAGGCCAGTGCAGCGCGCCATGGGCCATTGGTATAAGTGCCGCCAGCACTGATGTTGCGGCCATTGCTGCTGTCGCCGGCCACTTCGCCGAAGCCCACCATGACACTGCCCTGGAAGCCCCCCAGGGTCGGCGAGGTATAGCGCACCGCATTGTCGAACTGGTAGGTGTTGGCCAGGCTGTCCAGGTTACCCGGGTGGAACAGGTACCAGTTGGTGAGCTGGAAACCGTTGGAGAGCTTGCCCACGTAGTCGAACACCACGTCGGGCATGTGGCCCAGGGTCAGCGCACCGAAGTCGCCGGCCAGGCCGACGGTGCTGTAGCGGTTGAACAGCTTGGAAGCATTGGGGGTAGCACCGGTATCGGTGTAGAAGCCGGCTTCGAGCTGAAACACCGCCTTCAGATTGCCGCCCAGGTCTTCGCTGCCGCGAAAGCCGATGCGATCCGGCTGCATCGTGCCCTGGTCCAGGCGCGCCACCGATCCGCCATTGAGGTTGTTGATATAGGCTACGCCAGCATCGAGGCTGCCGTAGATGGTAACGCTGCTCTGCGCCAAGGCGCTCGCAGACAGGCAGGATGCCGCTGCGGCCATCATTAACTTCTTCATCAAACTCCCCTTCAACGAATAAAGTCCAACACGCGGCCAGGCCGCATTGACTCACTGCTCTCCTGTGCCCCGTGCGCAGGAAAGGTGATTTCTGCCGGCCAGCCCGCCACCGCATGGTCGGTGGGGGGACTGGACGGGTGGTCCGGGATTCGGCGATATTCGTTTCACCTATGAATCGTCGTTCCACAAATTTCATCGGGCTCAAAAAAATGCCCGCTGCCTGGGCAGGGGCATGGTCGTGCGCCAGTGTGACTAGAGATCCAGTATCAGACGCGCACCCTTGCAACCGGATACGCACACCATCATGGTCTTGCCGGCCGCGCGCTCGGCCTTGCTGAGCACACCGTCGCGGTGCTCCAGTTCACCTTCCAGCACCTTGGTTTCACAGGCGCCGCATACCCCTTCGCGGCAGCTGTGCTCGACTTCGATGCCGGCCTCGAGCAAGGCATCCAGCAGCGACTTGCCGGCCGGCACGGTGACGCTGGCCTTGCTGCGCGCCAGTTCGGCCACGTAGCTGCCACTGGGCAGCGCTGCCAGTTTGTCTGCGGCAAAGCGTTCGATGTGGACATGAGGCAGGCCCAGTTCTTCGCACAGGCTTTCGAAGGCATTGAGCATGGGTGTCGGGCCGCAGCAATAGAAATGCGCCTGCTGCGGATAGGCCGAGAGCACGGCGCGCAAGTCCGGCGCGCACCCGGCTTCATCATCGAAATGACTGGACACCCCTGGCTGCCCCAGCAACTGACGGGTGAAGGCTGCTTCCCGGCGCGAGCGGGCACAGTAATGCAGCACCACTTCCTTGCCCTGGGCGCGCAGGTGGTGGTACATGCTGGAAATCGGGGTAATGCCGATTCCGCCCGCGATCAGTACCGACAAGGGTGCCGCTTCATCCAGCTGAAAATGGTTGCGCGGCGCCGAAATGCTGAGCGTGGCGCCGACCCGCAACTGCTCATGCACATAGCGCGAACCGCCCCGGCTGCTGCGATCGAGCAACACGCCCACCACGTAGCGATGCCGCTCGGTGGGGGAATTGAACAGGGAATAACTGCGCACCAGACCATTGCCCAGGTGCAGGTCGATATGCGCGCCGGCCTCGAACGGCGGCAACTCGCCCTCCTCGGGCAGGCCCAGTTCAACGCTGATGACGCCTTGCGCTTCAAAGCGCAAGGCCTGCACACGCACGCAAAGAAGAGGACTGCTCATGACTGCATCACCATCCCATCAGATTTGTTCAAACAAGTTCATGCGGCGGCCTTGGCTGCCGCCTGTTCTTCTTGGCGCGCCAGTTGCGCCTTGGCCAATCCGCGCAGGTGGCGTCGCAGGCGCACGATGCCCATGTCGTGCTGGTACAGCATTTCGCGCTGGTTGGCGTCGGGCTCCATCACTTCCAGTACCACGCGGTCTTGCTCCAGCACGTTCCAGTGGCGCGCTTCCAGGCGGTTGCGATACAGGAAGCGCCAGGTATCGCGCTGCCAGCCGGTCAGCTTGCGGCAGCGCCAGTGGAATACCGCGGCGATGTTCTCCACGATGGGGGTGTAGCTGCCGATGATGACGAAGCTGCCGCCGGGGCCACCGGTCTTGGGATAGGGAATGGCCAGGCGCATCCAGTGCAGACCGGTATCGCCCCATTCGGTCCAGTCGAAGTTGACGTCGCGCTGGCCTTCTTTTTCGAAGACGAAGCCGATGTCGGTCTCGCGGATGCCGAAACTGGCCGTGTTGTCGCCCTCGGCCATGGAGTGCGATTGCTTGTGCAGGAAGGTGCCGTGCATGGGATCCATCACGTTGTCGAGCACGTAGCGATAGTCGCCCTTCCATTCGGTGTAGCACAGGAAGTGGGAATACTCGGGGCTGGTCAATTCTTCCGGCAGGCGCAGCGGCGGTGGCGTGTCGACGTCTTCCAGGCTGTTGTAGAGGAAGATGGCACCAGCCGCTTCGGTGACGTGGAAGCGGCGCGTGGCCTTGGCTCCTTCCAGCTTGCAGCCGGGGCTGCCGGGCACGCTGGTGACCACGCCGTCGAAGCGCACCTGCACGCCGTGATAGCCACAGGCGATGCGATCGCCCATGGGGATGCCCATGGACAGGGGCGCGCCACGGTGCGGGCAGTGGTCTTCCAGCGCGTGCAACTGACCCGAGGGCTCGCGCCAGAACACGAATTTCTGCCCAGGCGACGCAGCGAGACCGCTTTTCAGCCACGAACTCGGAGGGGCAGATCGGGTACCACAAGTCTTTCAGGCCGACGGCAAGGACGGCATCGACGGCATCATGGGCGGCAGTTCTCATTTCGGTCATCTCCTGTAGGAGCGTGGCTGGGCGCTGCGGATCAGGCAGCCAGGCGCGCAATTTCTTGCTGGTAGTTGTCTTCGGTCCAGACGCCATCGTTGTAGGGACAGCTGGGGCCGGTGCGATTGAGATGCGCCACCAGCGCGCTCAATTCGTGGATGCCAGCGGCATAGGCGCGCTCGATGGCGTCGCCCAGCAGGTCTTCGAACTGAGTCGGCGCCCGGCGACGCGCCTGGTGCGGGTTGAGATAGACATCGGTAACAGTTGCAACCATCATTGGCCTCCATTGTGGACGCGCTCGCCGATACGCTCGCGCAGGGGAACAAAATTGTGGTTCTGGCGCAGGAATTGCGGGGACTGCTCATACACCACCACCTCACGACCGGCCCGCTGCAAGGCAATGGCGGCGCTCAGGCCACCGATGCCGGCGCCCAGAATTGCGATCTTGAAGGACATCTGGATTTCCTTTCTTGAAATGACTGCCGACCTGCTATTTGTCCGCCGCGGCGCGGTCGGTGAGGAACTTGCCGCTGGGGCCCTGGGCATTTTTCTGACGGCGCGTATGGCCGTCGATACCGCCATCGATGGCCCATTCGGCAAATACCGTCGGGCCGGGTTCGAATTCGCGCGGTTCCCACTGGGCATCGAGCTGGTCTTCGTCGGCGTAGTATTCGATCAGGCCACCGGCCGGATTCTTGAAGTACCAGAAGTAGGCCGAGGAAATCGGATGGCGGCCCGGGCCCAGTTGCGTCTCCCAACCCTGGCGCGACATATGCATTCCGCCACCGAAGACTTCATGGATATCGCGCACGGTGAAGGCCACGTGGTTCAGGCCGGCACGTGCCTGCGGCGGTTGCAGCAGGAAAATGTCGTGATGGCCGCCGACGTCGGCGCAGCGCAGGAAGGCGCCGCGCTGCGGATAACGGTCCGAGGGCACGAAGCCGAAATGCTCGCAATAGAACTTTTCACAAGCCTTCACATCCTTGACGAAGAACACCACATGCCCCACTTCGATGGGCGCGGCACGCTCATAGACAGGGCTGCGCTGGTTGATGCGATTTTTCTCGTTCCAGGTATTCATACGCGCGCATTCCAGTGCCACCTCACGCTTGAGCGAGACCTGGAAGCGCACCGCCAACCCGTTGGGATCGCGACACCCCACGCGCTTGCCGTCATTGACGAAGCCCGGCAGGCCGGCGATGCGGCTGGCGAACTTGTCCAGCACCGCTGGCGAGGCAACGCCCCACACCACTTCGCGCAGCGTCGGCCCCTCTTCGATAGCCGCCGGCAAGCGGGGGTCGGCGCTGTCGCGCACGATCACGCGGCAGGCGTTTTGCGATTCGAAGACCAGTTCGGTGGCGCTTTCCTGCACCAGCGCCATCCCCCAGTCGAGGAAGAAGCGGCGGCAGGTCGGCAGGTCGTCGCGCC
>NZ_BADI01000253.1:0-17339 GCF_000333555.1 Herbaspirillum sp. B65
TCCGGGTTCCGTTGATGTAGTGATCATGCTGGACATGTCACGGTGTTTCGTCGCCTTCTTCGGTGATCCATTTTGGTGGTCGCTGCCCTGGATATTGATGACCTTGCCGTAGCCGCGCTGCCATTTGTTGATGTGATAGGCGACGTCGGGCACGAAGTAGGTATAGGTGCCATCGGTCTTCTTCATGACGCGATCCTTGTCGTCGCCATAGTCGGTGGTGCGCAGCCACAGTGCGCCATCCTGCTCGTAGGTCTTGCCGGCGGCGACCAGCGCGTCCACGGCGGCGGCCACCTTGCCGTCGGCGTAGAGCGAGGATTCCAGATAGTAATTGTCGAACTTCACGCCGAAGGCTTGCAGGTCGAGGTCTTGCTCGTGGCGCAGATAAGCCACGGCGAAGCGACGGATCGATTCGATGTCTTCGACCTTGCCGCTGCCGGTCACCGGTTCGCCATCGCTGGCCGAAACGGTCTTCTGGTCCAGGAAGTCGCGTGCGATATCGGCGATGTAGTCGCCGTTGTAGGCCGACTCGGGCCACTCGGCGTCACCCGGCTTGAAACCGCGCGCACGCGCCTGCACCGAGGTGGCCAGCGTAGCGATCTGCACGCCGGCATCGTTGTAGTAGAACTCGCGCAGCACCTCAAAGCCCTGCACTTCCAAGAGTGACGACAGCGCATCGCCCAGCGCCCCCTGGCGACCATGGCCCACATGCAGCGGACCGGTGGGGTTGGCGGAGACGAACTCGACCAATACCTTCTGGCCGGCACCGGCCGTGCCACGGCCGAAGGCCTCGCCCTGTTCGTGGATCACCTTGACCACCGCCTGCTTGGCCGCGGCAGCCACGCGCAGGTTGATGAAGCCGGGGCCGGCGATCTCGACCGACTCCACCAAGCCTTCACGGGCCGGGTCGGCCATGACGGCGGTCACGATGGCTTGCGCCAGTTCACGCGGATTTTTCTTCAGCGGCTTGGCCAGTTGCATGGCGATGTTGCAGGCGATGTCGCCATGCGAGGCGTCGCGCGGACGCTCCAGGGTGATGGTCGGCGTCAGGTCGCTGCCGGCCAGCAGCGGCTGCAAGGCGGTCGAGAACAGGTCGGAGATGCGTTGTTTCTGTTGTGCGAGCATGGGAATGAGGGGTAAAGCGGAAGCGGCCGGGGCGCTGGTCTGGAGTGCTGCGCCGCGCGGAGGGATCGCTTGCAATTGGTTGAGCAGCCGAGATTATACCGGCTAGGCGCACCGCGTTGGCTGCCCGAACAAGCGGCTTGCGCAACGGCAAGCTGGGCATTAAGGCAAAGCACGCATAAAGAGCGCTCAAAGATGCCGGAATCACAACAAAAGGCAGGCAAGCCGCCGCATCAGCTCTGAGTTCAGATATCGACCGGATCGACTTCCAGCGACCAGCGCACACGCGTCTTCACCTGGCGCAACAAGGCCAGCCATTGCTTGAGGAAGCCCTGCAAGGCCGGACGCGAGGGGCATTCGAGCAGCAGTTGCGCGCGCTCCACGTTGGCCACCCGTACCAGGGTCATGGGGATGGGTTCGTTGATGGTGATGGCCGGCGCCTCCAGCAAGTGGGCGGCCTGCTTCAGGAAGTCCATGGCCGTCTCCAGCTCGCGCGCCTCGGCGCGCAGCAGCGCCTGGTACATGAAGGGCGGGAAATACGCCTGACGCCGCTCTTGCAGCAAGTCGCCGGCAAAGCCATCGTAGTCATGACGCATCACCGCCTGGTACAGCGGGTGATGCGGATAACGGGTCTGGATGAGCACCTCGCCCGAACTGCCATCGGCCGACAGGCCGGCCCGGCCGGCGCGCCCGGCCACCTGCATCAACTGGGCAAAGAGCCGCTCGCTGGCGCGGTAGTCGTGCGAGAACAGCGCGGTATCAGGATTGAGCACACCGACCAGCGTCAACTTTTTGAAGTCATGCCCCTTGGCCACCATCTGGGTGCCGATCAGGATATCGACCTCGCCCCGATGCACGCTGTCGAAGGCGCTCTGGGCCGAGCCTTTGAGGCGGGTGGAGTCGGCATCGATGCGCAAGACGCGGGCCTCGGGGAAGATCGCCTGCAAGCCCTCTTCCACCCGCTGGGTGCCGCGCCCCAACGGTTGCAGGTCGACGTTGCCGCAGGTCGGGCAAGCGCGGGGAATCTGCAATTCCAGGCTGCAATGGTGGCAGCGCAGGCGGCGCTCGGGGCGATGCACCACCATGAAGGCGTCGCAGCGCATACAGTTGCTGATCCAGCCGCAGGCGTCGCAGGCCAGCACCGGCGCGTAACCGCGGCGATTGAGGAACAGCAGCGACTGCTCGCCCTGCTCCAGGCGCTTGCGCACGGCGGCAACCAGGGTCGAGGTGAGGCCATCGACGGGCTTGTCGCGCTCCATGTCGATCACCTTGACGCTGGGCAGCACCGCCTGCTGGGCGGCGCGCTGGCGCAGTTCCAGGCGGCGGTAGCGGCCGGCCTGAGCGTGCTGCCAGGTTTCCAGCGAAGGCGTGGCCGAGCCCAGCACTACCGGGATGCCCAACTGGTGCGCACGCCACACGGCCAGGTCGCGCGCCGAATAGCGCAAGCCTTCCTGCTGCTTGTAGGAAGGATCGTGCTCTTCGTCGATGACGATGAGCTTCAGGGTCGGCAGCGAGGCCAGGATCGCCAGCCGCGTGCCCAGCACGATGTGCGCCTGGCCCAGGTGCGCGGCCAGCCAGTTGCGGGCGCGCTCGCCTTCGGCCAGGCCGCTGTGCAGGGCCACCACGTTGAGATGCGGGAAACGGGCGCGGATGTTGCCTTCCAGCTGGGGCGTGAGATTGATTTCCGGCACCAGTACCAGGATCTGCGCCGGCGCCGCCTGACCGGGCTGCGACTGGCCAGCCTCCTGTGCCGCGCGCTGCAGGATGGCGGCGGCGGCTTGCAGGTAGACCTCGGTCTTGCCGCTGCCGGTCACGCCGTACAGCAGCAGGGGCGCAAACTCCTGGGCGCCGGCGATGGCCTGCACCGCCTCTTGCTGGGCGGCGTTCAAGGGCGGGGCGGCGCCCAGTTGCAGCGGGTCAGGCGGGGGGATGCTCGCTGGCGCGTCGGCCTGGACCTCGCTGTGCACGTCAGTCTTGCGCCTGGCCTTGGATTTCTTGGGTGCCGTGAGGCGGCCCAGGGCCTTGAGGGCCTTGTCCAGCGCCACCGTGGTCAGGGCGCGCAGGTTCTTGGGCAAGCCCGGCAGCATCACCTCGCCCAACGGACGCTGGTAGTAGTCGGCGGCGAAGCCACACAGCGCCAGCCAGTGCGCCGACAGCGGCGGCAACTGATGGCGCACGGCAATCACATCCTTGATCTTGCCGGCCTCCAGTTCGGTCTGCGCCACATGCCCCACCACTACCCCCACCGCCTCGCGACGGCCGAACGGCACCACCACCAACTGGCCGATGGCCGGTATCGGCTCATCCTCAGCGGCGGCTTGCCAGCGGTAATCGAAGACGGTATGCAGGGGCGTATCGAGCGCGACCTGGAGCAGACGTTGTTCCACGAACTTAATGTAAATCCTCAGAAACCGGGCTAAGCCTTGGTTTAATCGTCATTTTTGGACCTATCCACAAATACTGTGGATAACTTTGGGGACAAGTGCCTCTTGACATGTCCCCGCGCAGACTGGATGCGGCTTGCGACGCCATGCCCAAATGCAGGGCAAAAAATTAACTGAATAAAATCAATGACTTGCATTGGACACCCCAAGCACGAAAAATATTTTTGCTAGGAAGTTTTGTGCATGTGCAAAATGCTTTTGGTGTGTATAAGTCCAAGTCCGGGGATCATGGCAAGGGCGTTTGTCAAGCCCTCACCGACAAAAAATCGCTAGCTTTAGCTGGCAAACTGTTCACTCGCTGTCCTACAAACTTAACGTAAACCTTCAAAAAAAACGGTAAACGGCGGTTTTGTAAACACTTTTGCGTCTTATGCACAGACGTTGTGGATAACTTTGTTGACAAGTGGCTCTTGACAAGTCCACAAGCCACGACCACGGCGCTTTCCAGAGCAGAGCATCTTGATGTGGAGAAAAATAACTCCAATCAAATCAACGACTTGTCAAACACCCTCAAGCACAAACCTTCATATTTCAATAAATTTTATGATCAGCAAAAAATCCTGGACAAATGTGCATAAGTCCATCTGGACTGGCAAGGATGTGCATATGGCCTTGCCAGTCCGCACAAATATGAACGGATAAGGACAGATTCGCGCCGTTCAGGCACGCATCTCACGGCTGATTTCATGCACTGCCTGCGCCAGGGTGGCGACCGCGTCCGGCGGGGTGTGCTGGGAGATCCCATGGCCCAGGTTGAAGACATGGCCGCTGCCGGCGCCGGGACGGCCGAAGGATTCCAGCAGCTTGCGCACTTCGGCGCGGATGGCCGCGTCACCGGCAAAGAGCACGTTGGGGTCCAGGTTGCCCTGCAACGCCACCTTGTCGCCGACGCGGCGCCGGGCTTCACCCAGGTTGACGGTCCAGTCCAGGCCCACGGCATCGGCGCCGATGGCGGCAAGTTGCTCCAGCCACAGGCCGCCGCCCTTGGTGAAGACGATCACCGGGATCGGCTGGCCATCCTGCTGGCGCTGCAAGTGGCTCACCACCTGCTGCATGTAGGCCAGCGAGAATTGCTGGTAGATGCCATCGGCCAGGGCGCCGCCCCAGGTGTCGAAGATCATCACAGCCTGCGCGCCGGCGGCGATCTGGGCGTTCAGATAGGCGGCCACGGCATCGGCATTGGTCTTGAGGATGTGATGCATCAGGTCGGGGCGGCCGTAGAGCATACTCTTGACCAGGCGGAAATCGTCCGAGCCGCCGCCTTCGACCATGTAGCAGGCCAGCGTCCAGGGGCTGCCGGAGAAGCCGATCAGCGGCACCCGACCATGGAGTTCGCGGCGGATCTGGGTGACCGCCTTGAAGACGTAATCCAGCTTGCCCAGGTCCGGCGCCTGCAACGCCCTGACCGCCGCTTCGTCGCGCAGCGGGCGCTCGAACTTGGGGCCCTCGCCATCGGCGAAGTACAGGCCCAGGCCCATGGCGTCGGGCACGGTCAAGATGTCGGAAAACAGGATGGCGGCATCCAGCGGATAACGTTCCAGCGGCTGCAAGGTCACTTCGGTGGCGTAGTCCGGGTTGGTCGCCAAGCCCATGAAGGAGCCGGCGCGGGCGCGCGTGGCGCGGTATTCCGGCAGGTAGCGACCAGCCTGGCGCATCAGCCACAGCGGCGTGTAGTCGGTGGGCTGGCGCAGCAGCGCACGCAGGAAGGTATCGTTGGTGAGCGGAGCGAAGGTGGACATGGAAGAAGTGGAGGACATGGTCGGCCTGCAATGCGATCTGACGACAATCCGCCATTATCTCATCCCAAGCGCCGCTGTTCCGGGCTAATTGTCGTCATCGGCGTGCGCTGCAATTGATGCAGGTCGTGGCGACGGGTTTTGCTATGATCGGGCGGCTGTCTGCGCAGCGCGCATCCCCCTGCCAGCAGCCGGCCCTTTCCACCAAGAAAAAACGGGCCGCTCCGCCCAACCTGCACGAGGACATCGCATGAAACACATCATCCGCACAGCCCTGCTGCTAGCCCTGGCTGGCCTTTCGCTCACGCTCTCGCTGTCGGCCGCCCGCGCCGAGGACAACCCGCCGGGCTCGCGCCTGGACCAGGTGCTCAAGGCCGGCAAGCTGCGCATCTGCATGACCGGCGACTACAAGCCCTTTACCTACTATCGCCCCGACCAAAGCTTCGAGGGCATGGACGTGGAGCTGGGTCAAGCGCTGGCCAAGTCGCTAGGGGTCGAGGCGCAATTCGTCAAGACCACCTGGAGCACGCTGATGAATGACTTCATCGCCCAGTGCGACATCGGCATGGGCGGTATTTCGGTCACGCTGGAGCGCGCGCGCAAGGCCGCCTTTTCCGAGGTCACCATGGTCGATGGCAAGGCGCCCATCATCCGCTGTGCCGACAAGGACAAGTTCCGCAACTTCGACATGATCGACCGCCCCGGGACGCGTGCCATCGTCAATCCGGGCGGCACCAACGAGCGCTTCGCCCGCAGCGGCTACAAGCAAGCCACGCTGCTGCTGCACCCGGACAACGTGACCATCTTCCAGCAGATCGTCGATGGCAAGGCCGATGTGATGGTGACCGACGCCAGCGAAACCCTGTGGCAATCCAAGCTGCACCCGGAACTGTGCCCGGTCAACCCGGACCAGCCGCTGCAATTTGCCGAGAAGGCCTACCTGCTGCCGCGCGGCGACGTCGCCTTCAAGGCCTACGTCGATACCTGGCTGCATCTGGCCAAGGCCACGGGCGAGTACCAGCGCATCTTCGACAAGTGGCTCAAGTAATGCGCCCCTGCCCCTGGCCCCGCGCCGTGCGCGGCATCAGTCGAACTTGAGATTCTTCAGTTCGGGCTTGGGGTCGGGGAACTTCAGCTTGAGCTTCTGCAAGGTCTCCAGGATCACATTGGCCACCAACAGGTTGCGATGGGTCTTGGAGTCGGCCGGCACCACATACCAGGGTGCGTGCAGGGTGCTGGTCGCACGCAGCACTTCCTGGTAGCGCAGCTGGTAGGCATCCCAGTACTTGCGCTCGGCCAGGTCCTGGGGATCGAATTTCCAGTGCTTGTTGGGATCGTCGATGCGCGATTGCAGACGCGCTTTCTGCTCGGCCTTGGAGATGTGCAGGAAGAACTTCAGCACCACCGTCCCGGTCTCCCACAACATGCGTTCGAAATCGTTGATCTGGCGATAGCGGCGCTTGCATTCCTTGTCATCGATCCAGTCATGCACGCGGGTAATGAGCACGTCCTCGTAATGGCTGCGATTGAACACCGCGATCTCCCCCGCCACCGGCACCTGCGCGTGGACCCGCCACAGGTAGTCGTGCGCCAGCTCGATGGCGGTGGGCCCCTTGAAGTTGGCCACACGGATGCCTTGCGGATTGACGGCGGCGAAGACGTCATTGACGGTGCCATCCTTGCCGCTGGTATCCATGCCTTGCAGGATCACCAGCACCTTGTGCTTGTGGCCGGCATAGAGCATCTGCTGTTGCAAGCCGATCTCTGCGGCCAGGCGCTGCACGGTGGCGCGGTCAGCTTCCTTGTTGCCGCTGGACAGCGGCTTGGTGGTGGCGTCGCTCTCCTTGAGGAGATACTTGGGATGGACGATGAATTGCGGGCCGATTTTCTTTGCCATGCTGTCTCGCTGTTCGTTATAAATATTTTCCGGATTTCACCGGTTCGGAATTGAAATTACCATTGAAATTACAACACGCCGTGGAACTGACCCATGGCATGTTCGATCTTGATGCACTTGTCCATGATGACCTGCAGACCTGCTGCGCGGGCGCGCTCGGCAGCTTCTTCATGGACGATGGCTAGTTGCATCCACACGCAGTGAGCGCCGATGGCAATGGCCTCCTCCACCACCGGCGGGATGTCGGCCGACTTGCGGAAGCAATCCACGATGGAAATGCGCAAGCCTTCCTTGGCCAAGGCCGCGCTGGCCTCCCGCAGGCTGGCGTGGCAGTGCTCGCCGAGGATGGTCTGCCCTGCATACATCGGATTGACGGCAACGATGCGGTATCCCGCTGACTGCATATACGCCGCCACATCAAAGCTGGCGCGCTCGGGTCGATTGGACAGGCCGACCACGGCAATGATGGGCTTGCCGTTGGCCTGCGAAGCGAGCGGCGCCTGGCCGGTGGAGGATGCGACTGAAGACATTGCAGCTCCTGTCTGGGTGGATGAAGAAATGGACGAAAACTCTTTAAATGATTGACGCGAACCGGATTGGTTCGATGCCCTGTTACGCGAACGGAAGACTTTACCTGATCAAGGCAGTTGCCGCAGCGACATCGGCGCCAGGCTTGATGCAGATTAATGGGCCCTGGCTGGCGCGGTCAGATGCTGTCATCTCCGCCCGGCTCAGGCCTCGAACAAGCGTATATGAACAATCCTGCCACCCCCCCCTCTGCAAGCGGCACAGGGAGATGGTGAATTGAAGATAGGTGAAGGAAAAGAGAAGACAGCTCACCGGCCCAGCGGCGCCTGAAGCGGCGCGATGAGGTCAAACGTGGAGGCCAAGAAAAAAGGCAGCCGAAGCTGCCTTTCGAGGTACTGCTGTGCTGCCGTGCCGCGGTGTTCTTCCTGGGAAAAATCCGAAGAAGCCGCCGACCGATCAGCGCTTCTGACGCAACTTCTGGATCGCGGCCAGTTGTGCCACAGCGGCGGCCAGTTCGGCCTGGGCTGCGGCGTGGTCGATCTTGGAGTCACGGTTGACCAGCGCTTCCTCGGCCAGACGCTTGGCTTCGGCGGCCTTGGCTTCGTCCAGGTCGGCACCACGGATGGCGGTGTCGGCCAGCACGGTCACGGCGTCGGGCTGCACTTCCAAGAGGCCACCGGCCACGAACACGAATTCCTCGTGCGCCTGGCCCGGGACCTTGATACGGACAGCACCTGGCTTGATGCGCGTGATCAGCGGGGTGTGACGGGGATAGATACCCAGTTCACCCGCTTCGCCCGGCAACGCGACGAATTCTGCCTCGCCGGAGAAGATTTCCTCTTCCGCCGAGACCACGTCCACGTGAATAGTATGTGCCATGTCGTTTCCTAGTCGATTGACCGCCCCTGCGAACAGGGGCGGCGCCAATGAATCAATGATTACTTACCTGCTGTGGTCAGCTCCGGTGCTGCACCGGAAGCCGGCCACGGCATGGTCAGTCTTAGTTGATCTTCTTGGCCTTTTCGATTGCTTCGTCGATGGTACCGACCATGTAGAACGCTTGTTCCGGCAGGTGGTCCAGTTCGCCGCTGGCGATCATCTTGAAGCCCTTGATCGTGTCCTTCAACGAAACGTACTTGCCCGGGGAACCGGTGAACACTTCGGCGACGTGGAAGGGCTGCGACAGGAAACGTTGCATCTTGCGAGCACGGGCGACGATCAGCTTGTCTTCCGGTGCCAGTTCGTCCATGCCCAGAATGGCGATGATGTCGCGCAGTTCCTTGTAACGCTGCAGGGTACCCTGGACCGCACGGGCGGTCTCGTAGTGTTCCTGGCCGACCACTTGCGGGTCCAGCTGGCGCGAGGTCGAGTCCAGCGGATCGACGGCGGGGTAGATACCCAGCGAGGCGATGTCACGCGACAGAACGACGGTCGAGTCCAAGTGGGCGAAGGTGGTTGCCGGCGACGGGTCGGTCAAGTCATCCGCAGGGACGTACACGGCCTGGATCGAGGTGATCGAGCCAGTCTTGGTCGAGGTAATACGCTCTTGCAGGCGGCCCATTTCTTCGGCCAGCGTCGGCTGGTAGCCCACGGCGGACGGCATACGGCCCAGCAGCGCGGACACTTCGGTACCGGCCAGGGTGTAACGGTAGATGTTGTCGACGAAGAACAGCACGTCCTTGCCTTCATCACGGAAGCCTTCCGCGATGGTCAGGCCGGTCAGCGCCACGCGCAGACGGTTGCCCGGCGGTTCGTTCATCTGGCCGTAGACCATGGCGACCTTGGAATTGGTCGGGTTTTCCAGGTCCACCACCTTGGCTTCTGCCATTTCATGGTAGAAGTCGTTACCTTCACGGGTACGCTCACCAACACCGGCGAACACGGACAGACCGCTGTGCGCCTTGGCGATGTTGTTGATCAGTTCCATCATGTTCACGGTCTTGCCCACACCGGCGCCACCGAACAGACCGACCTTACCACCCTTGGCGAACGGGCAGACCAGGTCAATCACCTTGATGCCGGTTTCCAGCAGCTCTTGCGAGGGCGACAGTTCGTCGTACGCGGGAGCCTTGCGGTGGATCGACGCGGTTTGCTCGTGCGAGACCGGACCGCATTCGTCGATCGGGTTGCCCAGCACGTCCATGATGCGACCCAGGGTCGCGGTACCGACGGGCACCGTGATGGGCTTGCCGGTGTTCGAGATGGTCAGGCCGCGGCGCAGACCGTCCGACGAACCGAGCGCAATGGTACGAACCACGCCGTCGCCCAGCTGTTGCTGGACTTCCAGGGTCAGATCCGAACCTTCCAATTTCAAGGCATCGTAAACCTTGGGCATCGCATCGCGCGGAAACTCCACGTCCACCACAGCGCCGATACACTGAACGATTTTGCCATCAGCCATTTTCGTTCCTTCAATAGATAAAATTTAAATTCTGTTTCGCTACGCTACGCCAGCTGATCAGCCGACCGCAGCCGCACCGGCGACGATTTCCGACAGCTCTTTGGTAATGGCGGCCTGGCGAGTCTTGTTGTAGACCAACTTCAACTCGCCGATCACGCTACCTGCGTTGTCGCTGGCGGCCTTCATCGCGACCATGCGCGCCGATTGCTCGGAGGCCATGTTCTCGGCGACGGCTTGATAGATCAGCGCTTCGACGTAACGCACCAGCAGTTCGTCCACCACGGATTGCACATCGGGCTCATAGATGTAGTCCCAGGAGTGCGCACCCTCGTCAGCCTTGAGCTTGTCGCTGGTCAGCGGCAGCAGCTGCTGCAGGGTGGCTTCCTGCTTCATCGTGTTGATGAACTTGGTGTACACCAGGTACACCGCGTCCAGCTTGCCTTCCTGGTAAGCGTCGAGCAGCACCTTGACGGGGCCGATCAGCTTTTCCAGGTGCGGCGTATCACCCAGTTGCGTCACGTTGGCGGCCACGCGGGCGCCGATGCGATTCAGAAAACCCAAACCCTTGTTGCCAATGGCGACGGATTCGATGGACTTGCCCTGGCCTTCCAGTTCACGGAACTTGTTGGTCAACAGGCGCAGCGAGTTGGTGTTCATGCCGCCGCACAGACCCTTGTCGGTCGTGACGACGATGAAACCAACGCGCTTGGCCGTGTCTTGCTGGACCATGAACGGGTGCACGTACTCCGGATTGGCCTGCGACAGGTTGGCCGCAATGTTGCGGATCTTGTCGCTGTACGGGCGGGCTGCGTGCATCCGGTCCTGCGCCTTGCGCATTTTGGATGCCGCGACCATTTCCATCGCCTTGGTGATCTTCTTCGTATTTTCTACGCTCTTGATCTTGCCACGTATCTCTTTACCTGTAGCCATGAGTAAGACTCCTTATAGCTTCAGTAAGAATTAGTACGCGCCGGATTTCTTGAAGTCAGCGATGGCGGCTGCCAGGGCTGCCTCAGCATCCTTATCCAGTTGCTTGGTGTCTTCGATCTTCTTCAACAGCTCAGCGTGGCTGGTCTTCATGAAGTTGTGCAGAGCCGACTCGAAGGCCAGGATCTTCTTCACTTCGACGTCATCCATGTAGCCCTTGTTGACGGCAAACAGGGTGACGGCCATGATCGAGATCGATTGCGGGGTGTACTGAGCCTGCTTCAGCAGTTCGGTCACGCGCGCACCGCGGTCCAGCTGCTTGCGGGTGGCTTCGTCCAGATCGGAAGCGAACTGCGCGAAGGCAGCCAGTTCACGGTACTGTGCCAGGTCGGTACGGATACCGCCGGACAGGCCCTTGATGACCTTGGTCTGGGCAGCGCCACCGACGCGCGACACCGAGATACCGGCGTTGATCGCAGGACGGATACCGGCGTTGAACAGCGAAGTTTCCAGGAAGATCTGGCCGTCGGTGATCGAGATCACGTTGGTCGGAACGAAGGCCGAAACGTCACCCGCTTGGGTTTCGATGATCGGCAGTGCGGTCAGGGAACCGGTCTGGCCCTTGACTTCACCGTTGGTGAACTTCTCGACGTAGTCGGCGTTCACGCGGGCAGCACGTTCCAGCAGACGGCTGTGCAGGTAGAACACGTCGCCAGGATAGGCTTCACGGCCCGGCGGACGGCGCAGCAGCAGCGAGACCTGACGGTAGGCCACGGCTTGCTTGGACAGATCGTCATACACGATCAGGGCGTCTTGGCCGCGGTCGCGGAAGTATTCGCCCATGGCGCAACCCGAGTAGGCCGACACGTATTGCATCGCTGCCGATTCGGAGGCGGTCGCTGCCACGACGATGGTGTATTCCATCGCGCCGTGCGCTTCCAGTGCGCGCACCACGTTCTTGACCGACGACGCCTTCTGGCCGATCGCAACGTAGATGCAGGTCATGTTCTGACCCTTTTGATTGATGATGGCGTCGATCGCAACGGCGGTCTTGCCGGTCTGGCGGTCACCGATGATCAGCTCGCGCTGGCCACGGCCGACGGGCACCATGGAGTCGATCGACTTCAGGCCAGTCTGCATCGGCTGCGACACGGACTGACGCGCGATCACGCCCGGAGCGATCTTTTCGATCGGGGCGGTCAGCTTGGCGTTGATCGGACCCTTGCCGTCGATCGGCTGGCCCAGTGCGTTGACCACGCGGCCCTTCAGTTCGGGACCGATGGGCACTTCCAGGATGCGGCCGGTGCACTTGACCAGGTCGCCTTCGGAAATGTGTTCGTACTCGCCCAGGATAACGGCGCCCACCGAGTCACGCTCCAGGTTCAGCGCCAGGCCGAAGGTGTTGCCCGGGAATTCCAGCATCTCACCTTGCATCACGTCGGACAGACCATGGATACGGCAGATACCGTCGGACACGGAGATGACCGTGCCCTGATTGCGAATCTCAGCGGTATCGCCAAGGCCTTGGATCCGGCTCTTGATCAGCTCGCTGATTTCAGATGCGTTGAGTTGCATACTAACTCCTAAAAATTGTTCTTTCGCTTAGCCAGCCAGAGGCACTTACGCGGCCAGAGCAGCTTGCAGCTGCTGCAGCTTCGCGCGCACGGAGGTATCGAACACTTCGTCGCCGACCACGACGCGCACACCGCCAATGAGGCTGCTGTCGACCGTCACGGAGGGGTTCAGCTTGCGGCCGAACTTCTTCTCCAGTGCCGAGACCACATCCTTGACCTGGGCATCGCTGAGCTCAAAGGCGCTCACGATGTCGGCATCGGCCGAACCTTCCGCCGTGTTCTTGAGCACGTGGAACTGTTCGGCGATCTGCGGCAGCAGCACCAGGCGGCCGTTGTCCACCAGCGTCTTGACGAAATTGGTCGCCTCGACGGACAACGGGGTCTTCACGGCGGCGGCAAACACTTCAGCCAGCTTGTCGTGCGTTACGGAAGGATTCTGCGCCAGGGCCTGCACCTCAGGATGCGCTGCCACCTGGGCCATCTCGTCGATGAGATCGGACCAGGCTGCCAGGCTGCCTGCCTTGGCCACACGGAACAAGGCTTCGGCGTAAGGACGAGCGATCGTTGCGAGTTCGGCCATATTACAGCTCTGTCTTCAGTTGATTCAGCAAGTCGGCGTGAGCCGCCGCATTCACTTCGCGCTTGAGGATCTGTTCCGCGCCCTTGACGGCGAGCGTTGCGACCTGGCCGCGCAGTTCTTCACGCGCCTGGTTCACTTGCTGTTGAGCGTCGGCACGGGCGTTGGCGATGATGCGGGCAGCTTCTTCAGCAGCCGTCTTCTTGGCTTCTTCGATGATCAGCTGAGCGCGCTTCTCGGCTTCGCCGATACGCTTCTGGCCTTCATCACGTGCCGATGCCAGTTCGCCCTGGATGCGCTTTTCGGCGGCGGCCAGATCGGCGCGACCGCGGTCAGCGGCTGCCAGCCCGTCCGCAATCTTCTTGGCGCGTTCGTCGAGCGCCTTAATCAACGGCGGCCACACGAATTTCATCGTGAAGCCGGCGAGGATGAAGAAGACCACGAACTGTGCAATCAATGTTGCATTTAAGTTCACGGTAATTCCTTCTCAGAATAACGAGTGCCGGAACCAATCGTCCGGCAGATGAGAATCGGCTATGAAGCGCGAATTACTTGGCGATGAACGGATTTGCGAAGGCGAACAGCATGGCGATACCAACGCCGATCAGGAAGGCGGCGTCGATCAGGCCAGCCAGCAGGAACATCTTGGTTTGCAGGGTGTTCATCAGTTCAGGCTGACGTGCGGATGCTTCGAGGTACTTACCGCCCATGATCGCGATACCGATACAAGCGCCGATAGCACCCAGGCCAATGATCAAACCGCAAGCCAGAGCAACGAAAGAGACATCAGTCATGACAATTCCTTAAGAAAAGTTAATTTAAATACAAAACCAAAAAACAAACTGAAAAACAGGTACTGCAAGCCTTGTGTTAGTGCGCTTCGTGCGCCTGGCCCAGGTAAACCAGTGTCAACATCATGAAGATGAATGCTTGGAGCAACACGATCAGGATGTGGAAAATTGCCCAGATAGAACCGGCGATGACATGGCCGATGAAGCCGAATGCGGTCGCGGTCGATCCCAGCAATGCGATCAGCAGGAACAACAGTTCGCCTGCATACATGTTGCCGAACAGTCGCATCCCCAGGGAGACGGTCTTGGCGGCGAATTCGATGATGTTCAGCAGCAGGTTGAATGGAGCCAGCCAGATGCCGAAGGGTGCTGCAAACAGTTCATGGATGAAGCCGCCGGCGCCCTTGATCTTGACGCTGTAGTACAGCATCAGGGCCAGCACGCCCAGGGCGATGCCCAGGGTGCCGTTGAGGTCGGCGGTGGGAACGATACGATGATGCATTTCACCCAGGCCGAACACGCCCAGGATGCTGGAAGCCAGGTCCACCGGCAGGAAGTCCAGCGAGTTCATCAGGGCCACCCAGACGAACACGGTCAGGGCTACCGGAGCGATGAAGGTGCGGTCACCGTGGACGATGGCCTTGGACTGGTCTTCGACCATTTCCACGACCATCTCGACGAAGGCCTGGAAACGGCCCGGCACACCCGAGGTCGCCTTGCGGGCGGCCAGGAACATGAACAGGCAGCCCACCACGCCACAGAACACGGACCAGAAGATGGTGTCCACGTTCAGGATGGAGAAATCGACGATCTTGGTCTGGTGATGGGTGGAGAAGTGTCCGAGGTGGTGGACGATATATTCAGAGGCTGTCAGCGCGTGCTCTGCGGCTTCTACGGTCATGGTCGGTGTCTAAACAGTAAAATGAAATAACTCTTAAGCACCACGATGAAGCTCAGCACAAATGCGAGCCAATGGACACCGTGGTACAACCAAACGATCGCGCCCATGAGCGCAAAAGTCGTAGCAATCTTGATAAATTCCCCGAAGAAAAACGTCATCGGGTTGGTACCACCGGGTTTCTGTGCACTGACGTGGAGTCGCAGGGCAAACAGGGCGTTGGGGACGACACAGCAGACTCCCCCCAGCAATGCGGACCAAAGCGCCGAAACTCCGCCCAACATACCCGCCACCAGGGCAGCGACGACCGTGGTTACGAGCTGCATGAGAATGATGCGCAGCATATCTATCCAATATCGTGCGTGCGCCGCACTCTTTACGAGCAGACGGCATCTTAAAAGCCCGGCGATTATAAAGGTTCGTTTTCTGGTAAGTCAAACCTTTTGCGGCCAGATCAGGGGCTTATCTGGGGCACTTCGCGGTGAGTTGTGGCAAATAAGCAGCCACTTGGATTTTTGCAGTGCAGCACAAAAACGCCATTGCACGTTTTTTGCCCGCTGCCCGCTTTTTGCTCCTGAGGGATCTCCCCTTCTTGTCCCTTTGTTCAGATTTATGCATCTCGCAGTGAATTTGCGGAAATGCGCGCACAAAAGCCGGAAAAACGCGCCGGTTTTTGAAACAGCGCTCAATTTAATCAAAAATGCCCGTCGACGCCAGAGAAATATCCCGCAAATTCAATGATTTACGGAAAGTTCCGTGGCACTCGCAAACGTTTACGCAAGGCGCTGACATTTTGTCAGGAAATCGGGAGAGGTCGGACGACCGGGCTCGCTTTCAGGGTGGCATGTTGCAGCACAGCGTGCATCCGGGAAAAGTGAGCCCGCTCACCGGACCGGTGCAGTGGTCCGACCGTTGATGCCGTAAAAATACGGCATCAGATCAAGCCCAGATGCAAGCCCTTGAGCGTGGCCGCGGCGCGCGTGGAACACTGCAATTTGCGGAAGATGCTCTCGACGTGGGTACGCACGGTCGAGGGGCTGATCTGCATCGCGCGGGCTGCTTCCTTGTTGCTTTCGCCGAGGCTGATGCGGCGCAGCACCTCACACTCGCGCTCCGACAGCAGACCCTTGCGTGGAGACTTGGGGGACGTATCCCCTGCGGCGGCGGCCAGGACCCAGCGCACGGCATCCGCATCCATGCGGCCGCCCTGCACTTCCCCCTCCAGCATCTCGGCCACGGCAGCCGGTGTGCACGCGGCCCGCCAGGGACGTGGAGCGCACAGGGCGGCATGGGCCGCCGAGACCGCCAGCAGGCGCGCGGGCAGGCCCAGCGTGTCACGGTCGAGCCCACGGAAGTAGCCGCTGCCGTCGAGTCGTTCATAGAGTTGCGAAGCCAGGCCGGTGTCCTCACGCAAGGCGGGCACCAACGCTCCGGCACGCGAGGTCCAGTAAGGAGCCAGGCGGATGCGCTCCCAGTCAGCCTGGCTGGGACGGCCCGCGCGCTCCCATATGGTATTGGGGACGGCGGCGCGGCCGATGCCGTGGACCAGGGCGGCGCGAACCAGCCTTTGCTGTTGCTCTGAAGGCAAGCCAGCCAGCGCGGCCGCCTGCGCTGCCAATTCGCTGATCCGGCGCGAATAGCCAGTCAGCCAAGGCAGCTTCAGTTCGATGAGTTCAGCCACGATGCGCAGGGGTACCACATGCGCTGGCAAGTCCGCCAATGGCCCGCGTGCGCTGTCATCGTCGTCCAGCGACGCCAGCCAGGACGGTGCATGCTCAGCCACGCGCTCGGCCAGGTCGGCCGGGTATTTGATGCCGCCGAAGCGGCGCACCACGGTCAGGGCGGCCTGCACCCCATGCGTGCGCGCATAGATCTCCAGGTCGCCCGCCAGGCTCGTGTAGAGGACCGCATTCGGCACGGCCGATCCGCGCAACTGCTGGGGCGCACCGCTGCCGTCATGATGCTCCCAGACATGGCGCAAGCCGGCCTCCACGCCAGCGCGCAAACCCAGCAGGCTGGCCACCTCCCCCGCCACTTCACAATGGATACGCGCCAGCGGCGCAATGGTGGTGAAGTTCAGCGGATGGTCGGCGGGCAAGCCATCACGCAGCATGGCCTCGCGCCCGCCCACGTCGTCCCCGAGCAGGCCTGCAAAGCCGGCCGCATTGGCGGTGCAGCCGGACCAGCGCAGCCAGGAGACCAGCTGGGCCTGCTCCACCAGTTCGGGCGGGGCGCCCTCCAATTGCGCCACCCGGGCGGCCAGCGCCGCTGTGCGCCGCGACTGGTCGGGAGGCTGGCCCATGCTGAGATCGCCCACCAGCGCCAGCACCTGCACGGCGGTGCCGGCGGCGATCATCGGCGGCGCGTCCACGATGGCGGGGGCGGCCTGCACGGCCGGGGAAGGCGAAGAAGAAGGGGAAATCGGGTTGCGTCGGGAAGCATCCCGA
>NZ_BADI01000252.1:0-5663 GCF_000333555.1 Herbaspirillum sp. B65
AAGGCCATAAAGAACACCAGCTTTGCAATTCGTCGTCGCTAAAAATCCAGATAAGAACTTGAAGAGTAAAGACTAAAAGTGATGCTCCTGTGCCAACGGCCATTAAAAGAATTCCATACCCATCCTTGATATCTCCACCCATTCCAGCCAAGGCATTGGCAACCGCAGACATCTCCATTACACGCTGGTTGTTCCTTGTCAGTACGAAGCTGGCCTCGGCGCGGAGGCATTTGTAATTTCTTATCAATCCGCTTGCCATCAAAAGGTCATCGCTGGTTTTGATCTTCGAAAGGGAAATCATCGGTTCGGGACCTCACAAGAGGCTCATTACATCCTCGACAGTCGTTACGACCTTTATTTGAATTTAGACAGCGATCTATTAATACCGAAAATAGAAAGTCCCGTATTCCCCTGGATCGCCTTCTTTTCTCTTCTTCTTGGAGGTTTTTTTCAAGTCAATTCGTGAGGGTTTTTCCCAGCCCAATGCTGCAAAAACACTTTCTGCAACGCGTGAGAATGGCAATAACTTAAAGCCCATATTGATAGCGAATGCTGAGAAAACCCCTATAAAGCAGGCCAAGAATATGTAGTTATCTATGTCCAAGAATAACTCCCTTGTAAATCCTAAGAACATCCCAAGTGCAAAGAAAATTACAACAGAAATCAAACAAAATACCCATATAAACCAAGCCTTTAAAACGGATTTCCAGTGCGCAAAAACTCCGCGACTGCAGTAAGGATAAAGAGCAATCATCTGGTCTGAAGGTCTTGCAATGGCGGTGAGCTCATGGCCATCGCTCGTTTTGCGATATACAACGTTGACTGCATCACCTTCGACGAACGGGCTTCTCCATACCCATCCTTGATACCTTTTTCCATCAATATCGAACGAGACATAATCTGCTGCCTCCTCGATATGAGAGGCATTGGCCATTTGAGAAGTGGCTATTCCACCCATTCCAGCCAATGCGTTGGCCACGGCGGAAATTTCCATTACTCGTTGGTCGTTCCGTGTAAGTGCGAAGCTAGCTTCTGCGCGAGTACATTCGTAGTTTTCAATAACTCCGCTTGCCATCAGCAGATCGTCGCTACTTTTTATCCTTAAAAAGGAAACCATTAAATTACCCCTATCTCAATAAGCGACTTTTCGAGCGCTTTTTGCTGAACAGAACTATCTGAATATGACGCATTGGAATTTCTTTTTATTCCAAATACGGAGAGTGAGCACCAATCTTCCAGTGCATCATCGGTAATCACCCAAATGATTATTTGGACGCCAAAGCTCACAACAGATACCCAGGCTCCCAGCGACATGAATAGTATTCGCCGCCCGATAGTGCAGTGGCGGTCGCGCCACCTGCCCGGCAGCATTTGCAATCGCAAGCGATCCTGTTGCTCGTCCTATTAAAGGCGCGGCGTAGGTAAGTGTGGCAAGCATAGTCATCGTTACATTGGCTAAACCCAATACTCCCTTGGTTAGATATGCAAAAAATAGCGGGCGCTGTCCTCTGTCGAGACTTTTTTGAGCGTCCATAAAATCAAAAACCATCCCGATAATCCCAGCCCCAACACTTAATACCGCCCCACCAAACTTAAATTTCTGATACGGAATACTCTCCGCACCTGGAGACTCTTTCAGTTGAGTTGCCACGATGTCCGCGATTGCCGCGCCGATCGACATGAATGATGCCGCCAGCATCGCAAAGCTCTTACCATCTTTTTTCGTATTGCAGTCGTAGAGCAACTTCATCGTATTGATGCCCTCAATGAAGAGCACGAGAAAGCCGATCCGCGTATCTCTCAAGATGCCGGGGGCCTTTTCGCCTTTGATCGCTTTTTCCCAGGCTGCTTTCTGGTCACGGATGGCGACATAACCGGGGCCGATCTCGGACTTCGTACCAACATCCTTGACCGTTGTTTGCGGACTTCCACTGGCGGTCGGTTTTGGGATTTCCCCGCCAGAACGCAAGATGGCAAGCGTGTTCTCTCGCTCAAGCTGGGTAGAGTCGATCATCTTCGCGATCTGGGAAATCGCGACGTTGTGTTCGATATTGGCCCGAATGGCGAACATGTACTGGATCAGCTTTTCACTCGCCATCTCGGACAGACTTTCTATGACCGTGAAATGCTTGAAGATACGATCTCCGGTGGTGGCCGCCCATCGGTCAAAACCGTTCAAGTTGATCATGCGTACTGGCATGATCGGTACGCCAAAAGCCGTAGCAGTACCTGCCAAGGCCTTCTCGTTAGCATTGGCAATGCCGGCACTTTTTTTATAGACATCGACGAGAATCTTCAACGTCTTTTGAACATATCCGGTCACATTGCTGAAGGGGGCATGTACTTTTTCATTTTTCAGTCGTGTGCCTCCTTCCAACGCCAGATTAAGTCCCGGAAATGGCGGCTGCCTGATTTCGCGCCAAGGTGCGCCAGACGAGATTCCCATCTGAGGCCTTCATTTCCTTGATCCATTCATCGAGCTTGGCTCTGCCTGCAGCAGTCCTGTTGATGCCGTAGATCGCGTCCCCAATATGGTTTTCAAAAGCGACTCCGTCCATCAAATCGTGAGGATTGAATTCAGTCAGTGCATCAATGAATGGCCCCGCTTGCAACCACGCAATCAGATCTTCATGCCGTTGATCCAGCACCTTCTGCAATCTATCCTCAAATTTTCCGAACTCGGATTTAAAATCGTTGTAGGCCCGCATGTCGAGTTTCTTCTGGCATTTCTCCCATTCGTGCTTGATGATCCGTTCCTGCGCTTTGCCGCGTTCAACAACCAAATTGTCGACTTCTTGTCGGATGCGAGCAATTGTTGCCGCGCGTTGTGCCGGACTCTCCCAATAAGCGCGTGTCAATTGGTCGTCATAGCCGAGAGATTGAGCGATCTCGTGTTGCTCCAGATATTCCAACGTATCGTTGATATCCTGCTCTCGTTGCTGCATGTCTGCTGGCAAACTCTGGGCGCGAGCTCTTCTCTGCGCTATGTTGCGCGGAAGGACTTCGAGCTTGTTGTACAAGTCGCGATTGCGGGCTTGTACCTGCGTGGAGTGATCCGTCAGTAGTTTCTGAAGATTATCGAGCGTCATCATGCCGTCGATCTGGAATTCCCTTTCGGTCTGGTATTGATTGGCCCATGCCATAGGTTCGGCATAGAAGTTGTTGAGTTCGAGGGCGATGCCCATGGCGTCCCATACGGCAAGTAATGCCGGCTTCTTTGACGGTCCCTTGGCGCTCTTGCCTATCTCGGTCATTACTTTGATCAGAGGGGCGCACTGGTCCTTACGCATCCAGACCCGATGGCGCGTCACTTCGCGCTCCAACTTCGCTTGCGAAGCACCGCCGTTCCTGGTGGTAAATCCCTTGATATTCAAGGGTTCGTTGAGGGACGCCGGATCAAACGATGGGTTGTATTCCAGAACCTGGTTGATATTGGATTCGGTTGCCGGCAGGCAGTGCTGGTATTTTCCCGAGGCTATCCATTTTGCAGGTTCGAAAGCCTGCATTCTTTTCGCGCGCGAGGCTGGATGCAACTGGAAATCTTTATAGGTTTCTGCGCTCCATGGATGGTCTGAAAAAGCAATCCATACCTTGCCGCACTTCTCCGGAGTCGGAATCACGATCACCGATGCCGGCAAGTTATGCCCTGATCTCGCGCAGGTGGGATCGCTGGTGACAGGGGATATCTGCAGGTGTGAGTTCATTTTCCACAAATACCCTGTCTCACTGACGCCATAGGTCTCCCATTTGATAAGAACGTTGGTTGGATGGCGTTCATAGTAGACGTAGGCATACCCCTGTCGCAGTACTCGCAAGGCATATTGATGATGGTCAATGGAGACGTCCTTCACCTTGTCGCCGAGACCAGCGGGCAATGTTGCTGGGATGCTCTTTGGAACTACCGCATAGCGACAAGGAAGAATGGCCAGGCCGTCCTTATTGCAGTTCCGGCATTGAGGATTCTGGGGATTCGTGCAGCCCATTTTTTATTTATCCGTTAAAAATTGCGCCAAGTGCTGCGCGGATAGACCAAGGGTTTCGGTGATGGATTCCGAGTAAGCTTCGCCTAGGCGTGTACGTTCCCACACGGATTCTAGACGTGCGTCGTGATAGAAAATCTCTCCCAACTGGAGCAAATGAAAGATGAAAAGGATGCGGTCATCGGGGTGCGAAAGGCCCCTTTCTGTCGCTGCTAGCAATGCAGAGAAAATGCTGTCTTGGGAGAGTATCTGATGGCGATCACCCCCTTCGCTTAACCAATACATCCACGCTGCATGTATTTCTGCATAGTGCTCCAGGCGATACCACTGGGTTGCCGAAAGTTTCAACGGCGCTTGCCACGAACGCTCTTGCGGCTGTGGGTACTCCATGTCCAGTTCTCGACGCGCCAGCTCTATCTGCTGCTGGCGACCAATGCTGATCAGCGCATCAGCTGAGCCGATGAGCGTGGATTTTTGCGTTGGAGTCAGCGTTGGCCAAAGCCACTCACGAACAGCGGGGTCATTGAATCGTAATAGACGGCTTTGTCCCTTTTCGTGATGGATGCACACGGATCTGGCCCAATGTCCGGCCAACTCTTTGGCGCTCATTGAGCCGATCACCCATCCAGCTATAGGTTGTCCTGGAGATGCTTGCAAGGTCTCAAAGTCCCAAGCTGTCCAGGCCATGGCCACGCTGTTGGCGAAGATTTCACTGTCTTCGTAACGCTGGAGATCCAGCGGAAGAAGACTCGGCGCAAACCGACGATCAAAGCGCGGATGCTCAATAGGTATCGCTACACATTCCTTCGCCTTTGTTCCTGCAAGACCCATTTGGTGGGCAAGGGGGTTGAGCCATAACAGGCACTGTCCGTCACTTTCTTCGGCAATCAGTCGGTGAAGTGCATGGAGATGGCCATCCCAGGCGGGTACTGTCGTCAGCAATTGTTCGTTTTCCATCGCTTCACCTGACTTACAGTATTTGATAGCCAGACAGGGTATGGTTGGCATCCTGAGTGGACTGCTCACATCCCTTCATGGTCCCGGTCTTCATCGCCAATCCAGACGAACTCCCCTGCGGCCCAGTCAACTCCTTCACACTCCCCCTGAACTCCATCGCCCCCGGCCCATGCACTTCGATATTGCCGCCCTCCAGCTTGATCCACGCTCCTTGCGCACTGAACTGCACATGCTGCTTGCCGGTGATCTGCACATCCTTGCCCACGCTGGCCACTGTCAACTGCCTGGCCGAGGTCAGCGAGGTCTGTCCTGAGGGGCTATGCACACTCACCTTGCCGGAGGCCGCGTGCAAGGCGATGCCACTGTCTTGCACCGGCTTGCTGCTGTTGCTGACCTTGCCGTAGGTGAACAGGCTGATGCCGGACTTGGCCAGGTGGTGCAGGTTGCCTTGAGCGATCTGGTTGATGTCCTTGCCTGCGGTCACGCTGCTGGTCACGCCGGCGGCCAGGATGGCGCTGGCCGGGGTGGTGGCGGCGATGCCGGCCGGGCTGGAGAGTTGCAGTTGCGGAGCGCTGAAGGCAGGGGCAGCGCTTGAGGCGCCTTCACTGCCATCGTCGCCGCCACTGCTGTTGCCGGCTGAAGCCGTGGCGCTCGCCTTGAGCACCTCGACCGACTGCGCCAGCGACTCTACCGCAGGCAACTTGCTGCCTCTGTTCGCCGTCGAAT
>NZ_BADI01000251.1:0-1342 GCF_000333555.1 Herbaspirillum sp. B65
TGATCGTGGTCGATACCGCCCATGGCCACTCCGCTGGCGTGTTGAACCGCGTCAAGTGGGTCAAGACCAAGTACCCGCACGTCGAAGTCATCGGCGGCAACATCGCCACTGCCGCTGCCGCCAAGGCGCTGGTCGAGCATGGCGCCGATGCCGTCAAGGTCGGTATCGGCCCCGGTTCCATCTGCACCACCCGTATCGTTGCCGGCGTGGGCGTGCCGCAGATCTCGGCCATCGCCAACGTCGCCGAAGCCCTGAAGGGCACTGGCGTGCCGGTGATCGCCGACGGCGGTATCCGCTTCTCGGGCGACGTCGCCAAGGCACTGGCTGCCGGCGCTTCGGCCGTGATGATGGGCAGCATGTTCGCCGGCACCGAAGAAGCCCCGGGTGAAGTGATCCTGTACCAGGGCCGCAGCTACAAGTCCTACCGCGGCATGGGTTCGCTGGGTGCGATGGCCGACGGTTCGGCGGATCGCTACTTCCAGGACGGCGACAACACCGCCGACAAGTTCGTGCCGGAAGGCATCGAAGGCCGCGTCGCCTACAAGGGCTCGGTGGTCGCCATCCTGTACCAGCTGGTGGGCGGTGTGCGCTCCTCCATGGGTTACTGCGGTTGCGCCTCCATCGACGACTTCCGCGAGCGTGCCGAGTTCGTCGAGATCACTGCCGCCGGTATGCGCGAGTCGCACGTCCACGACGTGCAGATCACCAAGGAAGCCCCGAACTACCGCGCCGAGTAATGTTCGATGCGGCCACAGCCCGACAGTCCATCGGCGTTCCGCCAGGCTGTCGGGCTGTTGATCTTTTCAGAAGTCCATTTTTAACGTAGCCAGACCTCACTGCCCATGTCCACGCATTCGCATTCGAAAATCCTGATCCTCGACTTCGGTTCCCAGGTGACCCAGCTCATCGCTCGCCGCGTGCGCGAAGCCGGTGTGTTTTCCGAGGTATTCCCGCATGATGTGACCGACGAATTCGTGCGCAACTACGGCGCAGCCGGCGTCATCCTCTCCGGTGGCCCCAACAGCGTCACCGAAGGCGACACCCCGCGCGCACCGCAAGCCGTATTCGAGCTGGGCGTGCCAGTGCTGGGCATCTGCTACGGTATGCAGACCATGGCCGAGCAACTGGGCGGCAAGGTCGAGAACGGCCATCTGCGCGAATTCGGCTACGCCGAAGTGCGTGCCCACGGCCACACCAAGCTGTTGGACAACATCAGCGACTTCACCAACGCCCAGGGCCACGGCATGTTGAANGTCTGGATGAGCCACGGTGACAAGGTCAACGACATGCCGGCCGGCTTCAAGCTCATGGCTTCCACCGGCAACTGCCCGATCGCCGGCAT
>NZ_BADI01000250.1:0-2219 GCF_000333555.1 Herbaspirillum sp. B65
ATGTGCGCAAGGCACTTGAATTGACCGTGCCGCAAACCGGATTGGCTTTCCACCGTCTTTACGCTGGGCATGGGACTGGCGGGCCTGCCGACCGGTTATCTGCTGGGCAAGATGACCCGCAAGAACGTGGTCTTGATCGGCATCNTGATCTTCTCGGCGGCCACCTGCCTAACAGCCTACGCGCGCAATCTCGACCAACTGCTGGCTTATCGCTTCGTCTCGGGACTGGGCGAAGCCATGCAACTGACGGCCTTGCTCGCCATCGCGACCACCTATTTTTCGCGCCATCAAGCCTTGGCGGCCAGCTCGCTCAATTTTACGTTCGGCCTGGGTGCCATCATCGGCCCCAATCTGGGGGCGGCATTGCTGGGCAGCATGGGATGGCAGTTTCCCTTCCTGGCCTTCGGCTGGTCTGGCGTACTGGCCATGGTGCTGATCGTGCTGCTGGTCAAGCCGTGGTTGACCGAGACGCAAGCGCTTGACCAGCAAACGCAACTGGCCGGGGAAGAACCACTCCCCACCACCCTGATGGCGCGCACTCCGCTGCTGCTGGCCTTGGCCACCGTGTTTGCGGGCCTATCCATCTATGGCTATCTGGGCCTGTATCCGACCTACCTGCGCGAAGCACTGGGCTTTGCGCCCAAGGATGCCGCACTGGCCATCAGCATGTACGGCTTGGGCGCGCTGGTATCGCTGCTGGGCGGCTGGCTGGGCGACCGCTACGACTATCGCAAGCTGCTGGGACTGGCATTGTGCGGGGCGGCGGGAATAGGTGCATTGCTGTTCTCCAACGAGCAGGCCTGGCTGGCGCTGCACGCGCTGCTGTCCTTCCTCTTCGGTGCAAGCATCAGCGGCATCGCCTACGCCAACCTGTCGGCGGGCATCATCCGCTCGGTACGGCGCAGCTGCGCTGCGCGGGCGTCCGGGCTATTTGTCGCCGCGCTCTATATTCCGGCCGCCTTTTCCGGCTACCTGCTGGGATTGCTCAAGGTCAGCTTAGGTTGGGACATGGCCGGCTTGCTGCAGATATCCGGCTGCGCCTTGCTGGCCGCGTTACTGGCCTTGCTAGCGCGGACCCCATCGAAACTGAAGACACAGGCGCTCGAAGGCGAATGAAGAAAGGAAAAAAGGCGCCCGAAGGCGCCTTATAAAGAGGCCGTTTCCAGCCCCGAAGGAATACTGCAGACTCAGTACGACCGATGCTTAGTGGTAAGCCGATTCGCCGTGGCTGGAGATATCCAGGCCTTCGCGTTCTTCTTCCTCGGTCACACGCAGGCCGATGACGACGTCCACGATCTTGTAGGCGATGAAGGAGACCACACCCGACAGGATCACGGTGGTCAGCACGCCCTGGAACTGGATCCAGACCTGGCCGCCGATGGAGTAATCCGGTGCCACAGCGTTGGCCACGTAGTCATAGATACCGGTGCCGCCCAGGCTGGGGGCTGCGAACACGCCGGTCAGGAGGGCACCCAGGATACCGCCCACGCCATGCACGCCGAACACGTCCAGCGCATCGTCCGAACCCAGGATCTTCTTCAGACCGCTCACGCCCCACAGGCACAGCAGACCAGCGATCAGGCCCATGACCACGGCGCCGATGACGCCCACGAAACCAGCGGCCGGGGTGATGGCCACCAGGCCAGCGACCGCACCGGAAGCGGCGCCCAGCATGGAGGTATTTATTGAGCGTGTAATAACCCTGCAAACCCAGCACGAAGCCCACGAACAGGCCCGACACCGTAATGATCACCAGCGAATAGTTACCGATGAAATGGATCTGGTCGGTAATCAGACGCGGCCGGCGCAGCAAGCCCAGTGAAGCACCCAGCATATTGACGAACATGCGCGCGGCAAAACCCACGCCGACGGCGAACTCACGCACGCTGCGGCCCAGGGCGCTGACAGCATTGACGATCATGCGCCACCTCCCAGACCCAGATCCTCGGCCAACGACTTGCCGGGATAGTGGAAGGGCACCGGGCCATCGGCCTGGGCATGGACAAATTGCTTCACATAGGGGTCGGTCGATTCACGCATTTCTTGCGGCGTACCCTGTGCCACGATCTTGCCGGCCGACAGGAAATACACATAGTCGGGCATGGCAAAGGATTCATTGACGTCGTGCGAGACCAGGATGGAGGTAGAAACCAGAGCATCATTGAGACGCCCGATCAAGTTGGCCGTCACGCCCATGGAAATCGGATCGAGACCGGCAA
>NZ_BADI01000249.1:0-10698 GCF_000333555.1 Herbaspirillum sp. B65
ATTTTCAGGTATGGGGACATCACCAGCGCAACAGTCCCAGGGTCTTCACATTGAGCCCCGACTTGGCCAGCCAGGCCTGCAACAGGCTCAGGAGGATGAACAGCGGCAGGCCGGAAGTAAAGCCGAGAAAGACGCAGATCAACATGCGCCGGTTCAGGTATTGTTGCCAGGAAGCGGCAGGTGCGGTCATGGGCGGGTCGGCTCGGAAAAGGCAGGATATGAAAGAAAAAACGCCGGTGGCAAGCGATTAGGCGCTGCCAGACCGGCGTGAGCAAAGCATGGTGAAGCTTTTTGCTTTGAAGCGTTGTGCTTATTTCTTGCGCAGCCTGAACACCGCCAGGCTGCCGCGCCAGTTGGGCAGGTAGCGCACCGGTTTGCCGTCCTTCAAGGCGACGCATTCCAGCACTTCCAACCCCAGCTCGTTGGCCAGCGCCTCGAAGTCCCGAATCGTGGCGCAGCGCAGGTTCGGCGTATCATACCACTGGTACGGCAGGCTCCTGGACACCGGCATGCGCCCGCGCAAGAGCGCCACGCGGTGCGGCCAGTAGGCAAAGTTGGGGAAGGAAACCGTCACCTCGCGCCCGACCCGGGCGATCTCGCGCAGCGTCCCCTCCACATCCTTGACCATCTGCAGTGCCGACAGGCACAGCACGGTATCGAAGGCATTGTCCTCGAACATGGCCAGGCCACCGTTCAAGTCCTGCTGGATCACCGAGACATTGCGCGCCACGCACTTGGGGATCTGGGCATCGTCGATCTCCACCCCATAGCCCGAGCAGCCCTTGTCGCTTTGCAGGTAATCCAGCATCACCCCATCGCCGCAGCCCAGGTCCAGCACCTGCGACTTCTCGCGCACCCAGTGGGCGATGAAGGCCAGGTCGGGGCGCAGTGCGCTCAATTGTTCGAAAGTCATGCGCGGCCCTCCTGCTGCAGTTCATTCCAGATGCTGGCGTAGTACTCGCGCACCACCTTCATGTAGCGCGCATCGTCCAGCAGAAACGCGTCATGCCCGTGCGGGGCGTCGATTTCGGCATAGCTCACGCGGCGCTTGTTGGCCACCAGCGCCTGCACCATCTCGCGGCTGCGTTCGGGCGAGAAGCGCCAGTCGGTGGTGAAGGACACCAGCAGGAACTTGGCCCGAGTGCGCGCGAACGCCTTGGCCAGGTCACCGCCGAATTCGCGCGCCGGGTCGAAGTAGTCCAGCGCCTTGGTGATGAGCAGGTAAGTGTTGGCGTCGAAGTAGGTGGAGAACTTGTCGCCCTGGTAGCGCAGGTAGGATTCGATCTCGAAATCCACCCCATAGCCGAACTGGTACTGCCCCGAGCGCAGGTCGCGGCCGAATTTCTCGGCCATGTCATCATCCGACAGATAAGTGATGTGGCCCACCATGCGCGCCACCCGCAAGCCATTCTTGGGCACCACGCCATGCGCATAGAAGTCGCCGCCGTGGTATTGCGGATCGGTCAGGATGGCCTGCCGCGCCACGTCGTTGAAGGCGATGTTCTGGGCCGACAGCTTGGGCGTGGAGGCGATCACCAGGCAGTGGCGCAGACGATCCGGGTACATCATGCTCCAGGCCAGCGCCTGCATCCCGCCCAATGAACCGCCCATGACGGCGGCAAAGCAATCGATGCCGAGCCGATCGGCCAGACGGGCCTGGGCATTGACCCAGTCTTCCACCGTCACCACCGGGAAATCGGCGCCATAGGGCTGGCCGGTGGCCGGATTGGGATGCATCGGGCCGGTGGAGCCGAAACAGGAGCCCAGGTTATTCACCCCAATGACGAAGAAGCGATCGGTGTCCAGCGACTTGCCGGGACCGACCATGTTGTCCCACCAGCCCACGTTGTCCGGGTCGTCGGCATAGACGCCGGCCACGTGATGGGAGGCATTGAGCGCGTGGCACACCAGCACGGCATTGGATTTGTCGGCATTCAAGCTGCCGTAGGTTTCATAGGTCAGCGAGTAGTCCGCCAGCGAGGCGCCGCTTTGCAGCGGCAGCGGCTCGGCAAACTGCATGACCTGGGGCGATACGATTCCGATCGACATGATTGTTCTGCGTAAGTGACTCGGCGCCAGGCGGCCTTTGACGGGGTGGCACTGGCGGTCGCTTCGCCGGGCGGGTGGCCAGTCTCGTGCGCGGGCAACAAAAAAGCCCGGAAGCAGTGCTTGCGGGCTTACTCATCGATGGGGCTACGTCTTGGGAAGAACAGCAGATCCAAGCTCGCTTTAGCCGCATTTAGATGGGATCAGGATCCCGGCGCCCGCAAGCTGAAGTTGGTCAAACCGTTCAAATCGGCGCAGTGGTGTAAGAATACCCAAGTCGGGCAGACCCGTCAAACGGCCCTGCCCGCGGGTGCGGCTTCAGCGGCGACGCGCCGCGACCTTGGTGTCGAGCTCGACCGCTTCGGCTTGCAGCGCCTGCAACTGCGCCATGGCCGCGTTGATGGCGGCAGGTTCGGTGGCGCGCAGCACCTTCTTGACCTGCGGCTCCAGGAGGCGCAGGTCGCTGTTCAAGATCTCGTTTTTCACCGACAGGATCTGCGAGGGATGCATGGAAAACTCCAGCAAACCCATCCCCAGCAGCAGTCGCGTCCACTTCAGGTCGCCCGCCATTTCGCCGCACACCGACACCGGAATGCCAGCCTTGCGGCCCTGCGAAATCACGGTCGACAGCAGGAACAGCACGGCCGGATGCAGCGGATCGTAGAGATGTGCCACCTCGTGATCCACGCGGTCAATGGCCAGGGTGTACTGGATCAGGTCGTTGGTGCCGATGGAGAGGAAGTCCAGGCGCTTGATGAACAGCGGCAGCGCCAGGGCCGCGGCCGGGATTTCGATCATGGCGCCGATCGGGATATCTTCATCGAACTTCTGCTTGCGATCCCGCAGTTGCTGCTTGGCCTGCTCGATCATGGACAGCGTCTGGTCGATCTCGAAGGCGTGCGCCATCATCGGCACCAGGAGCTTGATGGGCCCATAGGCCGAAGCGCGCAGGATGGCGCGCAATTGCGTGAGGAACATCTGCGGCTCGGACAGGCAATAGCGGATCGCACGCAGGCCCAGGGCCGGGTTGAGCGCAGTTTCCTCATCCGCATCCAGGGGCTTGTCGGCGCCCACGTCGAGCGTGCGGATGGTCACCACCCGGCCCTTCATGGCAATGACGGCCTGCTTGTAGGACTCGAACTGCTCATCCTCGCTGGGGAATTTCTCCAGGTGCCCGGCACGCCCCATGAACAGGAATTCGGAGCGGAACAGGCCGATGCCCATGGCCCCCGCTTCGAAGGCCGGCGCGGCATCGTTGGGCAACTCGATATTGGCCAAGAGCGTGATCGGTTCGCCATCCTGGGTGATGGCCGGGGTCTTCTTCAGACGTGAAAGTTTCTTCCGTTCACGCAGCAGCCTTTCCTGCCGCGCCCGATACTGCGCCAGCACCAGCGGCGAAGGATCGACGATGACCACGCCGGCATCGCCATCGATGATGAGCACATCATCGTGCTTGACCAGCACCGAAGCGTTATGCATCCCCACCGCAGCTGGAATGGCCAGGCTGCGGGCGACGATGGCGGTATGCGAATTGGGGCCGCCCAGGTCGGTGACGAAGCCGGCAAAGGCACTCTCGCGGAACTGCAGCATGTCGGCTGGCGAGATGTCGTGCGCCACCACGATGATGTTGGCGGCGGCTTCGCCGGTGGGCGGCAGATGGCCGGCGCTGCCGGTCAAGACCTTGAGGATGCGTTCGCCCACCTGCTGGATATCGGCCTTGCGTTCGCGCAGGTAGGGATCTTCGATGTCGTCGAACTGGGCCGACAATTCCTCGATCTGGGTCACCAGCGCCCATTCGGCGTTGTAGTAGCGATGGCGGATGATGTCCTGCGGCACCTCGGCCAACAGCGGGTCCGACAGGATCAGCGAATGCACGTCGATGAAAGCCCCCAGCTCGGGCGGGGCATCCTTGGGCAATTCGGTGCGGATGGTGTGCAATTCCTGGTGCACCGCCTTGACGGCGCTCTTCAAGCGCGCCACCTCGGCCTCCACCTGGGGCGCGGCGATCAGGTAATGTTTGACGTCCAGGGCGGCCGGCGCCATCAAGTGGGCGCGTCCGATGGCGATGCCTTGCGACACCGCGATTCCATGTAAGCTGAATGAAGCCATCGCGTATCTCCTGCCTGTTTTCTTATAGTCCGCCGTGCTTCAGCGCGCGGTAGCCTGGAGCAAATTACCTAACAAACAGCAGTTTGGCAATTGCGAGAGACAAATCTCGGCGAAACAGGCAAAACAAGGCAAGACAGGCAGCTAGGGTGAACATTGTTTCATGTCACGCAATATCTGCGTGATCATCCTTACACCGCAAGAAGCATTCCAGCCGCGCCGCGATGTTGCGGCGCAATACCGCCAGCGCGGTCAGGGAAGATTACTGCCCTTCGCCGAACTTGTCGGCAATCAGGGCCTCCAGTGCGGTGAAGCATTCCTGCTCATCGGCGCCATTGGTTTCCAGGGTCACCAGGCTGCCCTTGCCGGCGGCCAGCATCATCACGCCCATGATGGACTTGGCATTGACGCGGCGCTTGTTGAAGGTCAGCCAGACTTCGCTCTTGAACTTGCCGGCGAGCTGGGTGAACTTGGCGGAGGCACGCGCGTGCAGGCCGAGCTTGTTGACGATCTCGAGTTCTTTTTGAATCATTTTCAGCTTTCGTTTTTATCTTGTTGGCGCGGAGTGGGAAACCATGTGGCAACGCGACGCCCGCACTCACCCTCAGGCCGAAGCGGCCACGCGGATGCGATTGTCGATCCGCACTGCACCATTCTGGCCCCCGGCCAGCGCCATTTCAACCACCACGTCCAGCGTATCGTTGCGATAGGTCAGCGCCCGCAACAGCATGGGCAGGCTGATACCGGCGATCACCTGGACGTTGCCCAAACCGCACAGGAAGCCCGTACAGTTGGAGGGCGTACCGCCCATGACATCGGTGATGACCAGCACACCGCTGCCATCGTCTAGGCGTTCGACCGCCTCGATGGCCAGTTTTTGCACTTCGGCCGGGTTCTGGTCGGCGATCACGTCGATCGCCTCCATCCGTTCAGGCCGGCCACGGAAGACATGGGTGGCGGCGGCCACGAAGGCTTGCCCCAGCGGGGCGTGCGTCAAGAGAAGAATACCGACCATGGAATTGTTGCCATCTGTTGCGACGCGCTTTTCCCCGAGCAGCCCGTCATGCTCTGTCGATCCCATTATCCGACCGACGCTGTTGTTGCACTTGCTCCTGCTGCCGTCTCCAGCGCGTCCACGAACATCGCCGCCACATCGAACCCGGTCTGCTGGGTGATTTCCTGGAAGCAGGTCGGGCTGGTGACGTTGATCTCGGTGAGATAGTCGCCGATGGCGTCCAATCCTACCAGCAACAAACCACGTTCATACAGGATCGGCCCCAGTGCCTCGCCGATCTCGATATCCCTTGCCGAGGCCGGCTGGGCTTTGCCCAAACCGCCTGCGGCCAGATTGCCGCGCACCTCGTTACCCTGCGGAATGCGTGCCAGCACGTTGGGCACCACCTTGCCGCCGATCAGGAGGATACGCTTGTCGCCGGCGCTGATCTGGGGAATGAAACGTTGCGCCATGATCGTGCGTTGACCGTTGTCGGTCAGGGTTTCGATGATGGAGCCCAGGTTCATGCCATCGGCCTTGACCCGGAAGATGCCCATGCCGCCCATGCCGTCCAGGGGTTTCAGGATCACGTCCTGGTGTTCGGCATGGAAGGCGCGCAGGCGCTTGTCGTCGCGCGTGACCAGCGTGGGCGCGGTGTACTGCGGGAACTGGGCGATGGCCAGCTTCTCGTTGTGACTGCGGATCGCCGCCGGCTTGTTGAACACCCGCGCCCCCTGCTTTTCGGCCAGCTCCAGCAGGTAGGTGGTGTAGATGTATTCCATGTCGAAGGGCGGATCCTTGCGCACGATCACCGCATCGAATTCGGACAGGAAGCTCGATGCCGCCTTGTCGGCCCGATACCAGTTCTCGGTGTCCCCGGTCAGCGTCAGCTTGCGGGCATTGGCCGTCACCAGGCCGCTCTCCAGCACCAGATCAGCCTGTTCGAAGGCATACAGGCTGTGACCGCGACGGGCGCACTCGCGCATCATGGCAAAGGTGGAATCCTTGTACGTCTTGAACGTATCGAGCGGATCGGCGAGGAAAGCGATTTTCATGAGGCTGGGGTCCTGTTGAGCCTGGCGCGGGGCCGCGAATTGGTTAATAGACTTCCGGGTTGGGATCGGTCTTTTCCATCTCCACCGAGGCCGCCAGCAGCGCCAATCGCGCCACCACGCCATACATGTAGAAACGGTTGGGCGCGGCCGTCCCCGGCTTGGCGTGCATGTCCGGCAAAGCGTGCTGCTGGGCAAAGGCCAGCGGCACGAAATGCGCGCCGGGCGCATTGAGGTTTTCATTGACGCCACGGTCGGCGTGCACGCGGTAGAAGCCGCCCACCACGTAACGGTCGATCATGTAGACCACCGGCTCGGCCACGGCCTGGTTGATGCGCTCGAAGGAGTGCACGCCTTCCTGCACGATCACCTCCGACACCTCCAGCCCTTCCTTGCCGGCCAACATGCCGCTGCGCTGCTTGCGGTTGAGGTCCTTGATCTCGCTGGCATCCTTGACCGTCATGATGCCCATGCCATAGGTGCCGGCATTGGCCTTGATGAAGACGAAGGGCTGCTCCTTGATACCGTATTCCTTGTACTTCTTGCGGATCTTCGACAGCAGCGAAGAGACGCTATCGGCCAGCGCATCGGTACCGGTGTTGTCCTGGAAGTCGATATTGCCGACCTTGGTGAAGAGCGGATTGAGCATCCACGGGTCGACCTCGACCATCTTGGAAAATTTCTTCACTACCTCATCATAGGCGGCAAAGTGATTGCTCTTGCGGCGCAGCGCCCAGCCCGCGTGCAGCGGCGGCAGGACGCTTTGTTCATATAGCCCTTCCAGCACCGAAGGGACGCCACTGGACAGGTCATTATTGAGCAGGACGGTACAGGGGTCGAAGTTCTTCAGGCCCAGGCGGCGGCCATTGGCCGAGCGCTCCAGCGGTTCCAGCGTGATGTGGGTGCCGTCGGGCAGCTCGATCTGCTGCGGCTTGGTGGCGCCCGGCGCCAGCGTCCCCAGACGCACGTTCAGGCCGGTCTGGCGGAAGATTTGCATCAAACGGCCGATATTCTGCAGGTAGAAGGTATTGCCGGGCTGGTTTTCCGGGATCAGCAACAGGTTGCGCGCATCCGGGCAGTATTTCTCGATAGCCGCCATGGCCGCTTGCACCGCCAGCGGCAGCATTTCCGGCGAAAGGTTGTTGAAACCGCCGGGGAACAGGTTGGTATCGACCGGCGCCAGCTTGAAACCGGCATTGCGCAGGTCGACCGAGCAATAGAAGGGCGGCGTATGCTCCTGCCACTCCATGCGGAACCAGCGTTCGATGGCCGGCGTGGCGCCCAGGATTTTCTTCTCCAGCTCCAGCAGGGGACCATTGAGAGCGGTGACAAGATGCGGGACCATAAAAGACCTTAACTAAATGTAAATGCCGGCAGCGAGGATCGATTTTAGCGGATTCCTGAAACCGTGTTGCGACGCAGTAGACGCCACTGTTGCCATTTCAGCAAAGCCGGAGCCGGCCACGGTCGCTGCAAAGGCGTGGTCGGGAGTGTTCAGATGGCGATGATGCGGGCATTTTAAAGAGTCCGAGTCAAATAGTCGGGAATTATCGGGGTGTCGACGCAAGAATGCATCCGCGACGCGGCATTGATGAACAATAACAACAATAGTGAGCAAGTCTGATGAGAATGTTGAATAGAAGCAAAGCAGGATGCAGCCAGCCTGAGGGCCGCTCATCTTGTTTTCATCCTGGCAAGAATCACTGAGGCTTGCGCACCTGTTGCAGCAAGAGATTTCCCGTTTGCTGCACTGCCCTTCGCAGCATGGGCAACACGTGACTGATGTGATGACGATCCATGCGCGTCCATGAGGCAGCCACCGTCACGGCCGCCACCACGCATCCTCCCGAGTCGACGATGGGCAAGCCCACGGCGCCGGTTCCCGGAACGGCATGATTGTGGATCCAGGCGTAGCCATCGGTGCGACTCTGGTGGATCAGGCGACGTACCTGCGGCGCCCGGAGTTGGCCGTAGGCTTCGATGCGGGCCTCGATCTTTTCCAGCACTTCTTCCTGCTCCGCAGAGGGCAGGAAGGCCAGCAAGGCCAAGCCGCCAGCGCTCACGCCCAGCGGTTGCCGGCTGCCCACCGGCAGCATCGGCGTCTGCCGAGCCGCCGGGCCGATGGCACGCTGCACGCAGATGGCATCTTCGCCACTGCGCACGAACAGGAAGCTGCTATCACCACTGGCTGCTGCCAATTGTTCGAGGATGGACAAACTGTGCTGGCCCAGATTGAAGAAAGGCGCCGCCGCCATGCCCAGATCGAACAACAGCGAGCCCAGTTGATAACGACGGGCAGCGCCATGCTGCTCCAGCAGTCCTTCTTGCGCAAGCGCACGCAAGATGCGATGGGCGGTGGGCTTGGAGACTCCCAGCACCTGCGCCACGTCAGTCACACGCACACCGCTTTGAACCTGCTGGGCCGCCAGCTTCAAGGCCATCACCGCGCGCATGATGGCTTGCGTGCCGTCGCTGTTTTTATCCTCGGTGTGCTTCAAACTGCCCTCCCCCCAGCAAAAGTTTCACATGGCAAAACTCTCAGGCTACTGCGTTGACCGGGGGATTCTAGCTGCATATCTTGCGCCAAATCACTGCGCACAAGGGGATGGTCAAGGCTTGGGCGCGGCGGCCTTCTCTCCTCAACAGCAAGGAATGACCATGTCTGACATCAATGATCCGATGCTGACCCTGCGCGACAGGATCAGCTACCAACCCATCACGCAGCGTCCCCGCTTTGTGCTGCCTGGAAATGCGCGGGTGGCGGTCTGGACCATCGTCAATATCGAGCACTGGCTGCCGCAATCGGCCATGCCGCGCACCGTCCTGCCGCCGCCCATGGGGCAGCCATTGTTGCCCGACGTTCCCAACTGGTGCTGGCATGAATACGGGATGCGGGTGGGTTACTGGCGCTTGCTGGAAGTATTGGAGGCATACGGTATCAAGGCCACGCTGGCGCTCAATGGGAGTACCTGCGAAGTCTATCCGGCCGCCTGTGAGGCGGCCTTGCGGGCAGGCTGGGAATTCATGGGACATGGTCTGGTGCAAAAACCCATGCACAGGGTGGAAGATCAGGCCGGGGATATCCGCAAGACCATCCAGGCCATTCGCGCCTTTACCGGTGCCGCACCGCGTGGCTGGGAAAGCCCCGGCCTGACCGAGAGTGCCGACACCCTGGATCTGCTGGCCCAAGCCGGCATCGAGTATGTGGCGGACTGGGTACTGGACGATCAGCCGGTGACGCTGCGCACCCGCCATGGCGACATGGTGTCGGTGCCTTATACGGTCGAACTCAATGATGTGGTCATGTCCGCCATTCAACTGCACCGCTCCGACGAAATCCTGCGCCGCGGACGCGACCAGTTCGATTGCCTGTATCGCGAAGGCGTTCAGCAGCCGCGCGTCATGGCCATTTCCGTGCATCCCTATCTGACCGGAACGCCACACCGCATCCGTTATCTGGACGCGCTCTACAACTACATCGCCGAGCATGAGCAAGTGTTGTTCTGTACCGGTGGCGAGATCCTCGACATCTATCGCGCGCAAGCTCAGTTGACAGAGGGCTTGAGATGATCCCCGCCCTGTTCCTGCTGGCCACCGGCGGCACCATCACCATGGTCGCCCAGCCAGGCGGTGGCATCACCCCGGCCTTGCGCCCGGAACAACTGGTCCAGGCTGTTCCCGGCCTGGCCGGCAAAGCGGATTTTTCGATTCACGCCTACGCCAGCCTTCCTGGCGCCTCGCTGACCCTGGCTCAACTCTGCGAGATGGCCACCATCCTCAATGCACGGCTGGCTGGCGATATCGCCGGTGCCATCGTGGTACAGGGCACCGATACCATCGAGGAAACCGCCTTCGTCCTCGACCTGCTGGTCAAGTCGCACAAGCCGGTGGTAGTGACCGGTGCGATGCGCGGCCCGCAGGCTGCCGGCGCCGATGGACCGGCCAATCTGCTGGCCGCGACCATCGTGGCCAGCTCGCCGGCAGCTTGCCAACTGGGTTGCCTGGTGGTGCTCAACGACGAAGTCCATGCGGCACGCTTCGTCCAAAAGCAGCATACCGTGCTGCCCAGTGCCTTCCAGTCGCCCAACCAGGGACCGCTGGGATGGGTCGTGGAATCCGCCTTCCAGCGCAATGTTCGCCTCGCACGCGGCCCGCAGTTGGACATCGCCACCGGGGTCGAGGATTTTCCCGTTGCGTTGATCAAGCTGGCCCTTGGCGATGACGGCCGTCTGTTGCCGGGCCTGCCGGAACTGGGCTTTCGCGGCGTAGTGATCGAGGCGATGGGGGCCGGACATGTGCCGGCCGCCGTCGCCCGGAACATCGATACCTTGTGCGCCCGTTTGCCGGTGGTGCTCTGCAGCCGGGTGACAAGCGGACCGATCTTGCGCAACACCTATGGCTTCGTGGGCTCGGAGATCGATCTGATTCGACGCGGCGTCATCCCCGGCGGACGCATCAACGCCGTCAAATCCTGCCTGCTGCTGCGTCTGGCGCTGGCCA
>NZ_BADI01000248.1:0-2463 GCF_000333555.1 Herbaspirillum sp. B65
ACTGGATGACGACGCATACCAATAAGGAATACATCCAGGCAGTAGTTCGGCTGGCGAATGAACATGAATTACGTGCAGAACTGTGTAAGACGCTGGCAGGGCCTGAGCGGATTCAAAAAATGTTTGAAGGCAGAGCCCACATTCTGGGAGAGAAGTTCCTTGCGTTGGTGCAAGCACAGGGTGTCAAGAGGGAAGACGCAGCCCGTCTTGAAACGGCTTAAAAAGTAAGAGCGCAGTGGGGGAGAGGCTGAGGTTGGTCTCTCAAAAAGTACTCAGTCATAAAAAAGATCATCATGAATAAAATCTACCGTCTCATTTTTTCCAAGCACCACGGCATGTTAGTGGCTGTGGCCGAAAACGCTGTCTCGCAGCGTAAAGGGGGCGGTAGTGTCGTGGGCGGAGGCGGCATTGATCTGCGTTCGCCGCTGGCGTTGCGTCGGCTGACGATTGCGGTGATGACGGCGTTTTCCTTAAATACGGTATTGCCTAGCTGGGCGGCGGCCCCTTTACCTACTGGTGGGCGAGTGACGAGTGGGGCAGGGACCGTCAGTGTTAACGGTAAGACGATGACAATTGATCAGTCCTCACAAGTGTTAGGACTGAATTGGACTGGATTTAGTATCGGTAGCGGCAATACGGTGAACTTTGCGCAGCCTGATGCAAGTGCGGTAGCGGTGAACCGTGTTATTGGAACACAGGCATCGCAGATCTACGGCAATCTGAACGCGAATGGTCAGATCTACCTGATTAACCCGAATGGGATCGTGTTTGGCTCGACGGCACAGGTGAACGTCGGCTCATTGTTGGCGTCGACGGCGACGAATGTGAGCATCGATGGCAATAGTGTCGTGTTGAGCGGCCAGAGTAATGCGAAGGTGGTCAATCAAGGCAACATTAAAGCGACGGACGGCGGCTTTGTGGTGTTGTCTGGGCAAAAGGTGAGTAACAGTGGCCAGATTCAGGCCAATGGTGGGTATGTGGCCTTAATGGCTGGAACGAAGGTGAGCTTGCAGCTGGATAATGGTGCGTTGGTGAGCGTGAATGTTGACGCGTCGGCAGTGCAGGCGTTGGTGGATAACAAGGGCTTGATTCTGGCCGATGGCGGTAAAGTGTATTTGACGGCGTGGGGCAAGAATACGCTGTTGAGTACGGTGGTGAACAACGACGGGATCATTCGAGCACGCGGCTATGGCAGTAGCGCGGGTGGTACGGTGGTGTTGTTGGGCGAAGGTGGCGACACGGTCACCCGTGGCAGTATTAATGTATCGGGCCAGGGCGCTGGGCAACAGGGTGGTACGGTAGTGTTGGGAGGCGGCCGGGTCGGGGTCTTCGATAACGCGACGATTGATGCCAGCGGTGTGGCCGGTGGTGGACGTGTGGTCATTGGTGGAGATTCGCTGAACAAGGCCCGTAGTGTGGCCAATATTGGATTTGCGAATTCCACTTATGTTGGAAGTAATACGACGATCAACATTGGAAGTAGCCAGGGGGATGGCGGCTTTGTGGAGACGTCGGGTGAGCATCTGGCGATGCTGGGTCGAGTGAGCGCGTCCAGTGCGGGGAAGGCTGGCGAGTGGCTGGTCGACCCTACCAATATTACGATTAATACTAGTATCAGCAACGCGACTAATAGCAGTAATACCTGGTCGGGGAGTGGTACGAATTCGGTGGTGAACAATGCGTCGATTGAAGCGGCATTGAATAGTGGCGCCAATGTGACGGTGACGACCAATTCATCGGGGAGCGGTACGGGTTGGATCAATGTGGCGGCCAATATAGCGAAGACCAGTGGAGGCAATGCGAGTCTGACGCTGTATGCGAATGGTGCAATTAATATTAGTGGCTACAGTATTACGTCCAGTAGTAATTTGCTTAACATTTCGATGAGTAGTGTAGGGGATGGGGTGACTCTGACTAATTCCACCCTTAATAGCAACGGTGGTGCAATTAATATTAGTTCATGTACGGCGGTTTTAAATAATCCAAATATTAATACTAACGGAGGTAATCTCACGATTAGTACTAATGGTGGCTCGTCGGGACCTACGATGACTCTTTGGGGTTGTAGTACGTTGAATGTGGGAAGTGGATTTGGTAATTTGAGTGTAATTTCATCCACCTGGGCGCTAAATCTAATTGGCTCGTTAACGACAATTGGCAATATAAATATTACAGGTCAAGGTGGATCGGATGCTGGAGTTTATATTCAGGCGCCGGGTAATATTGCATCGACGGGAGGGAACCTCGCCATTAAGGGGATCACGAGTATGGCGAGCGCCCAAGGGGGCGGGCTTCAGATAAGTAGTCTTAATGCATCCGGGAATATTTCATTTATTGGGATATCGAATACAAATTCGGCTGGTGTATGGATTGGCCAATCTGCTGTCGTAACGGGGGCGAATATTACTGGTTCTAGTGCCAGTGGTGCGGGTGTGAATGCTACCAATAGCAATGTCACAGGAA
>NZ_BADI01000247.1:0-1005 GCF_000333555.1 Herbaspirillum sp. B65
GCGGGTTGAGATGACCGCATCGCGCGGGCGGTAGGACAGTTCGGAACCGACGGTTCAGTCCCCCAGCGGGAAGTTGATGCTGGTCCCCAGCATCAGGCGGTCCTGCAGGTAAGTGAACTGGGTCGCACCCCCATTGGGGGTGACGGCCACCGGCGACTTGTCGTGATAGCGCATGGCATAGAAGCCCATGTCGGCCTGGATACTCTCGGGCTTGTAGTGCAGCGCTACGCCATACTGGCCGCCATTGCGGGGCGTGCTGCCGGTCGGCATGGCCACGTTGGGCGTGCCGTTGGCAAAGGAAGAGGCGCCGTTGCCGATGGTCGAGGTCGACCAGTAGCTACCCACGGGCGGGAAGTAATTGCGGTTCCAGTGGGTCTGCACATAGGCTTCCATGTTCAGGCCATGGCCCAGGCCGGTTGCGAAGCTGGCCATGGGGGCCGGCAGCATGGCTTCCTTGAGCTGGGTGCCAGGCTGCGACAAACGCATCAGGTCGACCGCGTTGGTCTGGTTGATACCACCGGCCAGGAACATGCTCTCGCCCCAGTTGATGACCTGGTTACCGATGCGCAGACGGGCGCGCTGGTCGTTGATCTCGAATTCCTTGCTCACCCACAGGTCCAGCAGGCGCACCTTGCTGGCCAGTTGATCGTGCGAATCCGACGTCAGCCCCTGGCCGCCGTAGCCGCTGACCGCGCCCGAGACGCTGGTGGCCGCAAAGTCCTTGATCCAGTTGACCCGAGCCATGAACTTGTAGTCATTGGGAAACTTGAGCAGCAGCTCGTGCGTGCCCTTGAGGTATTCGGTGAAGGCGTGTCCCTTGTTGTAGTTCAGGTTGCCCTGGTCGTTGTAGACTGCCAGCGCATCCAGGCAGCCGCTGGCACTGGTGCCGGTAGGCGTGCCGCCAACCGGGGTGGAACCGCTGACATCGATGCCGACAATGGTGTTGCAGGGAGCATTGGCTGTACGGATACTGATGCACACTGCCACGGTTGAATTGAGGGTGCC
>NZ_BADI01000246.1:0-5427 GCF_000333555.1 Herbaspirillum sp. B65
GAGATTTCCTGGATCGCTGGGAACAGGCGCGCGCCCCGGACGGGGCGGCGCTGACTGCCTTCGTCGGGCGCCTCACCGCCATCCGGCGCGACTTCGAGGTGCTGCGTGCGAGCTACTTCCTGCATGGCAAGCAGAGGGTGGCCGATGACTTGCCGGATGTGGCCTGGTTCGATGAGGCGGCGCGTCCGGTCTCCAGTGCAGACTGGAACAACCCGGTGGCGCGCGCCATCACCCTGCAGCTGGCCGGCAAGCGCCACGAAGCGCACAAGCAGTTGAGCTCGCGCCTGCACGATGCGGCCAACGCGGACGGCCCGGGCGAGGTGCCACAAGCCACGCCGGACGTGCTGATGATCTTCGTCAATGCCGGTCATGAACCGATCCAGTTCCAGTTCCCGCGCACCATAGGCGAGTATTGCCTCTTGCTCGATACCGCCGAGCCGACCGGAATGCCCGACGGCCAAGGCGTCGCCCTCAAGCTGCCCGGCAGCGCCACGGTACAGGTGCAGGCGCACAGCCTGCAAGTGTTTGCCAACCGTCCCTTGCACCTGTCCTCGGCCATCTATCCCTTGGCCGCCAATGAATGGATTACCCGTAACGAATGGGGAGAACGCGCATGAGCGCCCGCTTTTCCGTGACATTGCCGTTTGGCGCGCAAGTGAGCGCGCCCGGCCAGGTACGCTTTCGCGTTTGGGCGCCCGGCGCCGAGGCGGTGGCCGTGGAGATCATCGGTCGTGAGCGCCTGCCGATGAGGCCGGAAGACGCCGAGTCGCCAGCTTGGTACGTGCTGGAGGTCCCATGCGATCCCGGTACGCTCTACCGTTATGTATTCCAGACCCGCGCCCAGGGTGAAGTGATCGCCCCCGATCCCGCCTCGCGCGGGCAGGCCGGCGATGTGTTCGACCCCAGCGTGGTGGTGGACCCCCAAGCCTATGTTTGGCAATACCCGCACTGGCAGGGGCGCCCCTGGGAAGAGACGGTGCTCTACGAATTGCATCCCGGCGCCATGGGCGGCTTTGCCGGCATCCAGCAGCGCCTGGGCGAGCTGGCCGAGTTGGGCATCACGGCCATCGAGCTCATGCCGGTGGCCGAATTTCCCGGTGCCCATAACTGGGGCTATGACGGCGTCTTGCCGTTTGCGCCGGACGCCAGCTATGGCACGCCCGAGCAATTGAAGGCCCTGATCGATACCGCCCACGGGCTGGGCATGATGGTGTTCCTGGACGTGGTCTACAACCACTTCGGCCCGGACGGCAATTTCCTGCATTGCTATGCCCCTGAATTCTTCCGCCAGGACCGGCAGACCTTGTGGGGCGCCAGCATCGATTTCCGGCGCCCGGAAGTGGCCGATTTCTTTACCCAGAATGCCCTCTACTGGTTGCAGGAATACCGTTTCGACGGCCTGCGCCTGGATGCTGTCCACGCCATCTGCGAGCCGGACTGGCTGGTCACGCTGGGTCAGCGCATCCGCGCCGAGATCGGCAGCGCCCGCCATGTGCACCTGGTGCTGGAGCATGACGGCAATGCCGCCCATCTGCTGGGCTACACAGCGGCCGCCGCGGCCGAGGCGGAAGTGGCCGAGATCGGCCAGGTGCGCCAGCGCTCCAGCCAGGTCTATGACGCCCAATGGAATGACGATGCCCATCACGTCCTGCACGTACTGTTGACCGGCGAAGACAGCGGCTACTACAGCGCCTATGCCGACGCGCCCGCCGAGAAACTGGCGCGCTGCCTGCAGCAGGGCTTCGTCTACCAGGGCGAGGTCTCGCCCTATTCGGGGGAGCCGCGCGGCGAACCCAGCGCTGACTTGCCGCCCACGGCCTTCGTCAACTTCCTGCAGAACCACGACCAGATCGGCAATCGGGCCTTTGGTGAAAGATTGAGCGTGCTGGCCCATCCGCTGGCGCTCCATGCCGCCCAGGCGCTGATCCTGCTGGCGCCGCAGGTGCCGATGCTATTCATGGGTGAAGAATTCTGCGCGGTACAGCCGTTCCTCTACTTCACCAGCCATCGCGATGAAGCGCTGGTTGCGGCCGTGCGCGAAGGGCGGCGGCGCGAGTTCGCGCGTTTCCCGCAGTTTGCCGATCCCAAGCTGCTGGAGCAGATCCCGGACCCCAACAGCTTCGCCACCTTCGTCTCTTCCATTCCCGAGCCCGGTCCGGCCCCGGCGTCGGCCGCCTGCCTGCGGCGCGTGGCCGAGCTGCTGCATCTGCGCAGGCACCACATCGCGCCTTACCTGCGCGGTGCCAAGGCCTTGGCAGCACGTGCCATCGGCCCCAAGGCGGTCCATGCGCGCTGGCAACTGTCCAATGGCAGCGTGCTCAACATCACCGTCAACCTGGACCAGGCGCCCTTGCAGGAAACCCTGGACGACCTGGCCCAGCCGGCCGGCGCCGATGTGCTCTTTGACAGCGGCGGGGCACTGCAAGCCTTGGCCGAGGGCAGCTTCCCGGCGCACGCCATCCTGGCCTTGCGCGAGCCGGCCAGCCAGGCGGGGAGGGCAGCATGAGCAGCGCGCTCTGGAGACAATCGGTGCCGACCACGGCCAAGCCGGAGCTCACTTCGGTAGCATGCCCGGAAAATGATTTATATCGTTTGGCCCGACGCGCCGGTATTGCCGTGCAATGGACCGATGCCTACGACCAGCCACAGACGGTACAGGAAGACGCGCTGCGCGCCATCCTGGACGCCCTGGAATTGCCCTGTTCGACCCCCGGCGACTGCCGCGACAGCCTGGCCCGGCTGGCGCGCGAGCAGGCGGTTGGCTACCTGCCGCCGCTGTTGACGGGGGTGCAGCACCAACCGGTGGTCTTGCCGGCCCATTCGCGTCTGCATGGCCTGTCCTGCCGGGTCGAGCTGGACAACGGGGCGCGCCTGATGTTGCTCATTTCTTCCGACCTCAACCAGCCGCCTACGCTGCCGCCTATCGAAGTCCCGGGTTATCACCGCCTGCTGGTGGCCGGTCACATCCTGACCCTGGCCATTGCGCCGCCGCGTTGCTATACCTTGGCGGACGCATTGGCCGGGCAGGGCAGTGAACGTGGCTGGGCGCTGACTGCGCAGGTCTATGGCCTGCGCAGCGATAGTCTCAAGGCGGCACGCAAGGTCTACGGCGACGGCGGCATCGGGCACTTCGGCGCGTTGGCGCAACTGGCGACGATGGCGGCCGACTATGGCGCCGCGGCATTGGCGATGTCGCCGCTGCACGCGATGTTTGCGGCCGACCCTGGACGCAGCAGTCCCTATTCGCCCTCCAGTCGACTGTTCCTCAATCCCTTCCTGATCGATCCGGCCGGCATTCTCGGCGAGGATGCGCAGGCCCAGGTGCTGGCCGAGGGTGGCTCGGAAATGATTGCTGCCCATGAACGCCTGCAACAGGCCAGCCTGATCGATTGGTCGCGGGCCGGTGCGCATCGGCTGAGCTTGTTGCGGCGTCTATATGCACTTTTTCGTACCGAACAGGCCCGCGATGGCGGGCAACTGGCGGCCTTTGCGGCCTTCCAGCGCGAAGGCGGGGCCGCCTTGCGCGCCCATGCGCTATATGAAGCTTACAGCCAGCACCTGAGCAACCAGGGCGCACCCGGTCACTGCGACTGGCGCCAATGGGGTGCTGCCGGCCAGCATCCCGAGACGCCCGAGATGCAAGACTTCGCCCGCCAGCACGCCGGTGAACTGGACTTCCACCTGTTCCTGCAATGGCAGGCGGCGCGCCAGTTGGGCGCTGCCCAGCAACGCGCCCGCCAGGCCGGTATGCGCATCGGCCTGATCGCCGACCTGGCCGTGGGGGCCGACAACGGCGGCAGCCAAGCCTGGAGCCATCAGGGCGAGATCGCCGCGGGCTTGACGGTCGGCGCGCCGCCGGATCGTCTGGCGCCGCAGGGTCAGAACTGGGGACTGGGCGCATTCTCGCCGCTGGCCCTGCGCCGCACCGGCTATCGCGGCTATCTCGCCATGCTGCGCGCCTGCTTTGCCCAGGGCGGCGGTGTGCGCATCGACCATGTGCTGGGCTTGAATCGCCTGTGGCTGGTGCCGCAGGGGCGCCAGGCCGATGCCGGCGCCTACGTCGCCTATCCGCAGCAGGACATGCTGCGCCTGATCGCGCTGGAATCCTGGCGGCATCGCGCCGTGGTGATCGGCGAAGACCTGGGCACGGTGCCGCCCGGCTTCGACCAGGTGCTGGCCGAGGCCGGGGTGGCGGGCATCCGCGTGCTCTGGTTCCAGCGCGACAAGCAGAACTTCCTGCCCCCGGCGGCCTGGTCGCGCCAGGCCATTGCGGTGACCACCACGCATGACCTGCCGACGGTGGCCGGCTGGTGGTCCGGGGCCGATCTGGCTTGGCGCGAACGGCTGGGGCATCTGCCACAGGGCTTGCCGGCCGCGCTGACGCAACGTAGCCAGGAGCGCAGCCAGCTCTGGCACGGGTTGGTCCAACAGGGTTGGGCCAGCGGCCCCTTGCCACACGTAGCGCCAGCATTGGCCGAAGACATGGCGGACGCGCCCGCGCCGGCTGCCCTGGAGGATTGCGCCATCGCGGTGGATGCCGCGCTGCAGTGGGTGGCGGCCACGCCCGCGCCGTTGGCCGTGGTGCCGCTGGAAGACATCCTCGGCCTGACCCAGCAACCGAACCTGCCCGGCCTCACCGACCCACACCCCAACTGGCGCCGCCGTCTGCCCGCCGATACCCCGCAACTATTTGCCGACTATGCCGCCCGCGCGCGGCTCGAACGGCTGCGCCGCGTGCGCGGTGCCGCCCCCAAGGAGAACTGATGCCAGATCCTTCCGCTTGCCCAGCGCGCACAGCGCGCCGTGGCGTGCCGCGCGCCACGGCACGGCTGCAACTGCACCGCGATTTCCGTTTCGAACACGCCGCCGAGGTGGTGGATTACTACCAGCGCCTGGGCATCAGCCACCTTTACCTCTCGCCCATCCTGGTGGCGCGTCCCGGTTCCAGTCACGGCTATGACGTGGTCGATACCACCCGCATCAACCCGGAACTGGGCGGTGAAGAGGGGCTGCGCCAGTTGTGCCAGCGTCTGCGCGCCCAGGACATGGGGCTGATCGTCGATATCGTGCCCAACCATATGGCGCTCGGGCAGCACAATGCCTGGTGGCAGGATGTCCTGCGCTGGGGCCGCCACAGCCGCCACGCTGACTGGTTCGACATCCAGTGGGACAGCCCCGATCCGGCCCTGGCGGGCAAGGTGTTGCTGCCGTTTCTCGGCCAACCCTATGCCGAGACCCTGGAAGCCGGAGAGCTGGTATTGCAGTTCGATCCAGAGCAGGGCGAGCTGTACGTGGCGCATAACGAACATCGCTTCCCGCTGGCGCCGCAGGATCACGCGGTGGTGCTGGAGACGGCAGGCAGTGCGCGCCTGGCTGATGCGATGGCAGCCTTCCAGGCCATCGACGCTGGCCATCCCGACCAGACCG
>NZ_BADI01000245.1:0-893 GCF_000333555.1 Herbaspirillum sp. B65
CGCCGACATTGGCTGGATCACCGGCCACACCTATATCGCCTATGGCCCGCTGGCCGTGGGCGCGACCCAGATCGTCTTCGAAGGCGTGCCGACCTATCCCAACGCCGGCCGCTTCTGGGACATGGTAGCGCGTCACAAGGCCACCATCTTCTACACCGCGCCCACCGCGATCCGCTCGTTGATCAAGGCGGCCGATGCCGATGAGAAGGTCCATCCCAAGCAATACGACCTGTCCACGCTGCGCATCCTGGGCTCGGTGGGCGAGCCCATCAACCCGGAAGCCTGGATGTGGTACTACAAGAACGTGGGTCGCGAGAACTGCCCCATCGTCGACACCTTCTGGCAAACCGAGACCGGTGGTCACATGATTTCGCCGCTGCCGGGCGCCACGCCGCAAGTGCCGGGCTCCTGCACCTTGCCGCTGCCGGGCATCACGGCGGCCATCGTCGATGAGACCGGGCATGACCTGCCCAATGGCAATGGCGGCATCCTGGTGGTCAAGCGCCCGTGGCCGTCGATGATCCGCACCATCTGGAATGACCCGGAACGCTTCAAGAAGAGCTATTTCCCCGAGGAACTGGGTGGCAACATCTACCTGGCCGGCGACGGCGCGGTGCGCAACAAGGAAACTGGTTACTTCACCATCACTGGCCGTATCGATGATGTGCTGAACGTCTCCGGCCACCGCATGGGCACCATGGAAATCGAATCGGCGCTGGTGGCCAACAGCATCGTGGCCGAGGCGGCGGTGGTGGGCAAACCGGATGAGACCACCGGCGAATCGATCTGCGCCTTCGTGGTCCTGAAGCGCCCGCGCCCCACCGGCGAGGAAGCCAAGCAGATCGCCAAGGAGTTGCGCGACTGGGGGCCAAGGAAATCGGCCCGATGCCAGC
>NZ_BADI01000244.1:0-2948 GCF_000333555.1 Herbaspirillum sp. B65
ACAGCAAGACCATCAGCAGCGTGCCGCCGGCCATGTTCAGCCAGAACCCCGAAGAGGTATCGGCTTGGCTGATCTCGGCCTTTTGGATGATGGCCGCGGCCGTGCCCATGTCCCGCAGCACGAAGGCCAGGTTGGTGGCCACCCCGGCCATGGCCATCAATCCGTATTCGGAGGGGGCGATCAGGCGGGTCAACACGAACATGTTGACCAGTTGCGAGAGGATCTTGACGACCTGCGTCAGCGCGATCCAGCGGGCGTTGGCAGCGGCGCTCATGCAGCGCCCCGCAGTGCGGGCAGACCCGCCTCAATGGCAGCCCCCATGCTCAGTGGGTATCCAGCTCGGGCAGGTTCTTGACCAGCTCATCGACTGCCTTGACCTGTTCCAGGAAAGGCTTGAGCTGCGACAGGCGTAGTGCGCTGGGGCCATCACAGAGGGCCTTGGATGGGTCGGGGTGGGCTTCCAGGAACAGGCCAGCCAGGCCCAGGGCCATGCCGGCGCGTGCCAGTTCGGTAACCTGGCCACGACGACCGCCGGAGGCAGCCGCACCGGATTCGCGCTGCTGCAGTGCATGGGTGACGTCGAAGATCACCGGCTTGTTGCCGCTGACCTGCTTCATCACGCCAAAGCCCAGCATGTCCACTACCAGGTTGTCATAGCCGAACTGCGCGCCACGGTCGCACAGCATGACGTTGGTATTGCCGCCTTCTTCAAACTTCTCCACGATGTTCTTCATCTGCGGCGGGCTGACGAATTGCGGCTTCTTGATGTTGATGACCTTGCCGGTCTTGGCCAAGGCGATCACCAGGTCGGTCTGGCGCGCCAGGAAGGCGGGCAGTTGCAGCACGTCGCACACGCTGGCCACTTCGGCGGCTTGGTAGGGCTCGTGGACGTCGGTGAGCACCGGTACGCCATGCGCCTTCTTGACTGCTTCGAAGATCTTCAGGCCGGCCTCCAGGCCAGGACCACGATAGCTCTTGATGGAGGAGCGATTGGCCTTGTCGAAGGACGCCTTGAACACGTAGGGAATGCCCAGTTCCTTGGTGATGCGCACATATTCACCGCAGACATCGACGGCGAACTGTTCCGATTCCAACACGTTGATGCCACCGAAAAGAACGAAGGGCAGTTCGTTTCCAACCTCGATATCGTTGATCTTGATCATGTTCTCTTTCCTCATGCAGGAGGGTGATTTTCAAATTCCGGCGGCGATCGATTCGCGCCTGGAGGGGGAGGATACTGTGGTTTGTACCGTGATTGCAGACAATTACAGACGTTTGGCGTCCAGCAGCTTGAGTACGCCCACCACATGCTGTGCTTCGTTGAGCGCCACCAGAGCGGTGATGTTCAGTTCCAGCATCTTGGCCTCGGCATCGACGAACATCTCATTTTCCGGCACGGTCTTGGGCGAGGTATTCATCAGGTCGGCTGCGGTGATGTGATAGATGTCCTTGCGGGCGGCCAGGGCGCGCCGCAAGTCGCCGTCGGTGATCACGCCGCATAGTGTCTGGCGGCTGTCGTCGGCACTGACCAGGGCCATACCCAGGCCGCCTTCGGTCATTTGGCCGATCACGTCGATGATCGGTGTCTCGCGCATCACCCATGGAACCTGGGTATGCATCACATCCTTGACGCGCGTGAGCAGGCGCTTGCCCAGGCTGCCACCGGGGTGGAAGCGGGCGAAGTCATTGGGTTTGAAGTCGCGCTTTTCGATCAAGGCCACGGCCAAGGCATCGCCCATCACCAGGGTGGCGGTGGTCGAGGTCGTCGGCGCCAGGTTGTTGGGGCAGGCTTCACGCGGCACCGAGACATCCAGCACCACGTCGGCATTCTTGCCCAGGGTGGAGTTGCGTTTGCCGACGATGGCGATGATGCGCAGCCCGAAGTGGCGCAGTGAGGGGATCAGGCGGATCACTTCTTCGGTTTCGCCGCTGTAGGAAATCAGGATGGCGGTATCGGCTTCGGTGAACATCCCAAGATCGCCATGATAGGCCTCGCCGGGGTGCACGAAGAAGGAGGAGGTGCCGGTGGAGGCGAGGGTGGCAGCGATCTTGCTGCCGATGATGCCGGACTTGCCCATGCCCGAGACGATCACGCGGCCACGGGTGGCATACATCAATTCGACGGCCTGCTCGAATTCATCGGCCAGGCGCTCGGCGATCATGTTCAGGGCTTGCGCCTGTTCCTGGAAGACCCGGATTCCGGTTGTTCTCATGCTGTACTCACTTCTCACTTGTTTGATGTCGGGGCGGCTTACTGCGCCATGCGGTTCATGGCCTGGGCATATCCAGCAACGCTGTCATAGATGGCTGAACGGTTCTGTGCGTTCAATACGCTATCGGAAAATTCACGGAAAGCCCCTTGTCCGCCCGCCTTGGTCAGTACCACGCGGGCATGACGTTTGACGTAGTCCGGCGCGTCATCGACGGCCACCGGCCAGGCACAGGCAGCAAAGCCGGGCAGGTCGATGCTGTCGTCACCGATCATGGCGGTGGCGTCGGGGCCGACCTGGAATTGCTCCATGATGGCCCGACAGGCGCCGGCCTTGTCCTTGGCACCGAGTTGGAACACGGTGATGCCCAGGTCGGCCAGGCGGCGGCGCAGGGTGGCTGAATCGCGACCGGAGATCACGGCCACGTTGACGCCGGCTTCCTGCAGCATCTTGATGCCCATGCCATCGCGCACGTGGAAGCGCTTGAGGCATTCGCCACTGTCGTCGTACCAGATGCCGCCATCGGTAAGTACGCCATCGATATCGGTGATGACCAGCTTCACGTCGGCCAGGCTGCCGGTCTTCAGCGCCGGGTCCGGCAGACCGGACATCAGCGCGCGCACGCGCTCCAGGCAAGCCGGCGTATCTACGCCGGGTGCCGCATGGTCGACTTCGATCACGCGGATCTGCCAGCCGGCATCCATGATGCGCAGTTGTTCCAGCATTNTGCGCCTCCAG
>NZ_BADI01000243.1:0-898 GCF_000333555.1 Herbaspirillum sp. B65
CGATGTAATCACGCAGGAACAATGCGTAGTCGATCGCGCGGGAATGCCCATGCGTATTGATACGAGAAATTGACATGATGCTTCCTATCGATTTCCTGAACGATCAGACGGTGCCAGACCGTATGCCATCAGGCCTGGCCCCGTCCGTCACTCATCCGGCCGAGAACTGACCGGCTTTCACTGCAGCGGCAAAGTCGAGCTGGCCCAGCAGGCCGTCCTGCTTGCCAGTGTTGGCCGCTTCCAGTTCCTTGAACAGTTGACCGCCGTTGGCCATCAGCGCCTGGGCAGCTTGCTGCACTTCGGGCGGCACTGCCTTGAGCTTGCCGTCCTGATCCTGGTAGTAGCCGGTCTCGGCGATGTTCTTCATATCGTTGGCCGACAGCAGATCGATCTTGTTGTCCTTCAGGAAGTGATCCATCGTGTTACCCGCGCTGGAGGCCGAGGGCAGCACATTGTTAGGCAAGGCGATGGTGGGCATGGTGCTGCTGCTGTCCAGGCTACCGTTCTTGACGGCGGCAGCGAAGTCCAGTTGACCCAGCAGGCCATCCTGCTTGCCGGTGTTGGCCGCTTCCAGCTCCTTGAACAGTTGACCGCCATTGGCCATCAGCGCCTGGGCGGCTTGCTGCACTTCAGGCGGTACCGCCTTGAGCTTGCCATCCTGGTCCTGGTAGTAGCCGGTCTCGGCGATGTTCTTCACATCGTTGGCCGACAGCAGATCGATCTTGTTGTCCTTCAGGAAGTGGTCCATCGTGTTGCCGGCGCTGTAGGCCGAAGGCAGCACGTTGTTGGGCAAGGCGATAGTGGGCATGGTAGTGCTGCTGTCCAGGCTACGGTTCTTGACGGCGGCGGCAAAGTCCAGTTGACCCAGCAAGCCATCCTGCTGCCGGTGTGCCGTCCT
>NZ_BADI01000242.1:0-14341 GCF_000333555.1 Herbaspirillum sp. B65
TTCATGAAGCTGTCGATCGTCTTGCCGGCTTCGTAGCCCGATTGACCATTGGAGAGCAAGCCCTGCATCACCGCCTGCAGCAGATAGTCACCCGCCAGTCCGTTGCCCGGAACCGTCCGGTCGGCACCGGAGTCCCCCGACAAGATCCCCCGGCGCATGGCGGCCGGAAAATCCTTGGGTCCGAGCAAGCCATCCTGCTTGCCAGTGTTGGCTGCTTCCAATTGCTTGAACAGTGCCCCACCATTGGCCATCAACGCCTGGGCAGCGGCCTGGACATCGGTCGAGACCGGCTTGAGGTTGCCGTTCTTGTCCTGGTAGTAACCGGTATCGGCGATATCACTCATCTGCTTGGCTGACAGCAGCCCGGTATTGTTCTCCTGCTGGAAATTGCGGATGGTGTTGGCCGCGCTCAAGCTGGAGGGCATGCGTCCACCGCCCAGACCCATCAAGCTCAGGATGGCGCCCTTGAGGTTGTCGGAGATAGGAAGATTGTTGACCAGATTGGAGGTCGAGCCATCGCCCTCCTTCAACAGGATATCGCTGGACTCGGGATCGAACTGACCATCCGGCAATGCGCCAGGAAGGAAATTTTCCTGGTCGATGTTGTAGGTGGTCGTGGTGGTGGTCGTGGTGGTGATATTTACCGACATAGATTTCTCCAAAAAATGGTGGACTATCCGCACGCCCTTGTAGCGTGGCGGCATCCATTGCTGGAGATGCTTTTCTCCAACGCCATGCCTTCAACTGCCGCAACGCCCATGGACTCCCGAGTGAGTGACGCCGCGCGGGGCTTGGTTCCGTTTTGAATGCCTGTAGCAAGCACACACTGCACCGCCGGCTATGGGATAGGCCACAAAGGATGGAGCCGTCCGTCGCCAGGCGGCTCGCCGCCGAGACTTGTGCAGGCGCGTTGTGATCTACGTAGAACTCACTTCATCAATAGGCGTGAGATGCGTTCTAGTCAGACAGTCCGGTAGCAGCTGACCAGATGGGAGGCTGGTGCAGACGGCACGGACCACGAGCCACGCTGGTCTGTGCCGATGGGGCCGATGATTCAGATGGCCGACTGCGCGGCTTCCTCGGCCTTTTTGATGAATCTGGTGAAGATAGCGACGTGGTCAAGATCGGCCTTGGCAGCGCTCACACCCTCCTGGGTCTGGATGGAACGGCTGGCACCACCGTCGGCGCCATTGGCAATCGAAGAGGAACTGATCATGGTTTCTTCCTTGATGCTGAAAACGGAAGCACGATATGGCTGGGCTGGTCGCGCTAACAGGATTGCAGAACGGTGGCCCGAAAGCGGCCAGCAATGTCGCGATACTGAAGAGCTTTACGCGCTTATTGCTGATCGTTAACGTTCTTGGCCATGGAGTTAAAGATTTTCAGTTTGGCTAGTGAAGTTGCTTGCTGCGATACCCACAACTGAAACTCGATGGCCTCGGCAGAACCCTGCTGGGCGGATTGCACCATGGGATTGGCGCTGTCCATGCGCGAAGCGCCCTGCTGCGCTTGATATGCACTGTCAAGCTGGCTTTGAAATGTGCTCATGAGATTCCTTCAGTAAGTGGTGGACAGGTACCGGCAGCGGCCCCATCCGGCGTTGATGAGGGGGCGGAACGAGGCCTCCAGGCTCCCGTTCGCGCCAGAGCTAAAGAATGACAGTACCCGCGATCAGATCAGCTGCAAGGAGTTATCACGCCCCGCCTTGCCCATCTTCAGTTTCGCATTGTCTGCGTCCAGTGCTGTCTTGGCCGCGTCGGTACCTTCCTGATCGACGATGCCGTGCGCCGAACCCGCTGCTGCTCCTGCTGCAACTGCTGCCATAATGACCTCCATAAAAAGTGATTAAGAAAAGCCGCCGGATAGCTCAGCACCATCTGACGGTCCTTCGTGAGTGGAAGCTGGCGGGGCTCCGGTTCCATCTAAGCGCTGCCCTACTACTGCTGCAGCATCTTGATCAGAAGATGGTCAGAGGAAGCCGCACTGGTGTCCGGGTCATTCGGATCCCAGACTTCGTTGCTCCAGTTAACCAGGCTGCCCATGACCAGATCCTCGGCCAATTCCCTGCCGTTCCTGATCAATGATTCGCCATCGCGCGAGATTTTCATCAGAGTGCGCAGATCCATCTCCTCGGGCCGATCGCTGGCTTGAACCGCAGGCTTGACCAGGGCCGCAAATACCTGGTCGATCACGGCCGACATGCCTTCCTGGAGCTGCTTGCGCAGCAGCTCCATCTCCTGCTCGGACAGACCGATATTTTTGAGCGCGTCCAGTTGCCGCAGCCCCTGTTGATCCTGTTGAAGCGGGCGCCCCGCGCTTCCTTCCTCACCGGCCTGTGCAGCTTGCGCGAGGGCAGCAAAGTCGGTGCCGCCGACCAGTTCTTCGGGGCGGATCGGCAGATGACTGTGGATACGCTCCAGCGCACCTTCTCCATGCGGATCGGGATAGGAGAAGTAGGTCGTCAATGCATCACGTTCCATGTTGAACCTTCCATTTCAAAGCTGCGCATAAGCAGGGCTCGACAGGAACTTGTAGGCAGCATCGATCTTTGCGTACATCTGCTGCGCCTGCTCTTTTTCCTGGTCGCTTTTTCCTGCCTGTTTATCGGGATGCCAGCGCAAGGTCAGCATCCTGAATCGCGTTCTGATCTTGCCTTGGTCCCGTTCTCCCGACTCCAGACCCAGTGCGGCCAGCGATTCCTGCGCCAGCTTGTTCAAGTCCTGGCCCACGTATTGCTGGTCGGCGAAGCGGGAGGGATCAAACTCTGCGTTGACCTCGATGAAAACATGACCGGTGACATGATCCTTGACCGTGCGTTCCTGCCCGGCGCCATCCGCACAGGTCCTCCAATCCGACTTGGAGTGATGTGCACCGGTAGCAGGATGGTAGGTATCGTGCCAGTTGTTCTTGGTCAGTTCATCATAGGTTGTGCGCGAAACGACTCCGTTCTGATCTGGCTTGCTCCAGCCAGTACGACGAAAATGCAGGTGTAGGCCGGGATGGCGATAGGTCGTCCATTCGGTATTACCGGCATGATCCTGGATCATGCCGACAAACCAGCCATGGCTATCGGGAATGCTTGGCGAGAAAACCCTGAAATGCCGCAGCGGTGGCCCTTCATGTCGACTCGTCGTCCAATGGCGCTCAAGATGGTGCTCGATCTCTTCACGCTGCTGCCAGCCATTGCCTGTACTTCTCCAGTCGCTCACCGAGAGGCGCGTACCCGTGCTGACATCATGGGTGCCGTGCCATTTCACGCCCTGGCTGTGCCATACCAGTCTTTCCATCCTTGCTTTCTTGTCGAATTGCGCACCCGGCAGAATGGTCGCGCCCAGAGGAAGTACTGCACGCCAGTGAAGATGAATGGCGCGCTCTGCATCATGCGGTTGATGACTGTTGTAGATCCCGTATTGCTTGAGCTTGCCATAGAGATCCTGGATCAGCGTAGTCATCTGCGCCTGCAATTCTCCCAGCCGCTGACGCGCGACGGCATAAGCCTGTTGCGCAGCCGGATGGCTGCGCAGGCGCCGAGCCAGGCCAGCGGCATCGAACTGGGCACATTTCTTGGCCCAGGCACTGTTGCGCATTGCACTAAACGAAGAGGATAGTCTGGCCGCGCCACCGCGTATTCTGGTGCCAACCTCACCGCGTGGCGAGAGATAGTCGCTGATCGATCTGAAACTGAAGTTGTTATGAATGGGCATCCTGTCCTTCCCCGAAAAAGAGGCGGTGCGAAGAGCACCTCGCCGAACTGATTTCTCTGTCGCCACAGCCTTGCTCCGGTTCCATTGATGACGAGCGCCCAGGCCCACGTGGCGAGGCTTCGCGACGAAATGGAAGTACTCCACGGAACTGTTACCGCCCGGATTGCAACCTATCGGGGCAGTAATGATGTTCCCTTCAACTCTTACAAGGAAATAACATGAGCTTAGGTATCTCGTCGTCTAGCAGCGTCAGCAGCATCCCGACCGGCGCTGAAATGGATTCGTTCTCGTCGACCCTGAAAAATGCATCGTCCGGCGACCTGCTCAAGGCCCTGGGCAAGGATGGCATGGAGCCATGGCAGAAGGATGCCATCGTCAAGGAGCTGGAAAATCGAGCGCAACAGGCACAAAAATCGGATTCCAACAACGGTGCCAATGGCGCCAACGGTGGTGGTGGTGGTGGCGGTGGCGACGATGACGATATCAAGAAGCTGCTCAAGAAACTGACCAAAGGCACCATCAGTCCGCAAGAAGAGCAAAAGCTGGCCGGTGCCCTGGGCGTGGACACCAAGACCCTGGATGCAGCCAAAGGTGGCGACTCCGGCGGTGACTCTGGCGGCGGTGACATCAAGGGCGGCTGATCCCTTTGACGCTGTTTGCGATGACTTGGTCCGACTAGTCATCGCACCACCTGTGCGGCATCGGCAGGTGGTACAGCAATCCAATGATGATCCCGCCATGCCGGGATCATCCTCTGCGGCTCTTCTTCCTCAAACAGGAACAGTGCTGCGTGTGAATGTTTCTTCCTCTCAGATTCCCGCCTCGTCCTCTCCAAAGAGATAGTAGTCACGACGCCAGCGCAGTGCCAGGCTCACCAGAAAATCAAACAGCTCCAGGGTCGATTCAAGTGTCGCCGAACTCAGTGAAAAGCGGCAGATGAGGAAGATGCTGTCCTTCTGCGCCTGGTAGGTGAAGGCCGGACAGTTGGTGTTGAAGAGATACATGTTGGTTTCCAGCAAACGCAGCAATACCTGCTCCCGCTGCAAGCGTGGCAGCGGGCCGAACTCGCAATACAGCAGCACGCTGTCGGGCACGATCAGCCCGCCGTGGTAGAGGTTCAGTTCCACCCCGTCTACTTGCATGGTGGTGGCCTGGTGCAGGCTGCCCTGCAGCGGCAGGCGGAAATGCGCGCCCAGTTGTTCAATCAAGTGTCGGTAACGGCTGATCGTCATTTTTGCTTGTTGTTGTGGCGGATCTGTGTCGGTCAAGGAGGGCGCTGTGTCTGCAAGTTGGAGATGACACATCCTTGGACGTGCCAGCTCCGGCCTGCCGTCTTACTTGATGTCTTCCGGTTTGGGGATGCTGTCTTCCACGGATCCCTTGATGAAGGTACCCACGGGGTCCATCAGGGTTTCCAGTGGATTAGTCAGTGCGTGGAACAGACCGCCGATTAGCGACATGATGTACTCCTTTCCTTGAAGTGAGATCGACTCGACATGAGTCGACATGAGTGAGCGTTGCACTGCACCGGGTTCCCTCTCGTGTATCGATCATTCCCAGTTTTAGCATCGGTACGCGCGCCCCGCGCCACCCTCCCCGATCTGCCGGTCGCGGCCTGATCGCCTGCCTGGTCCCATTTCACCGCAGCCCATGGAACCAGCTCTTTTCGCGGCTCTACTCAATAACGCGGGTTCAAGAAATTTCCCGCCATCCAACCCGAAGACCCCTTTGGCGTGACATGCACACACCGCCCTCCCATTGGCGCGGACATGCCGCTGTTACACGGCAACTATCTTCGGTTCATCAAGCAATTCACAGAATACAAAGGTTAGAAAAAAAATGGCTCACATTCCTTCCACCAGTGGCGTCAAGCGCGACTATGACGATTACGCAGAGACCCCGCCTCAATCCCCTTCCCGCGCCACGACTCCGACTGAAACCAGCGGTACGCCCCGAGTCTCCGGCTCCGACTCGCGTGCCTCGGCGCTGCGTGCGGTCACCGATCCCGTTGTCGCCGACATTCTGCAGAACATCACCGGCAAGGACGATGGCCTCGCGGCCAAGAATCTGACGCTGTTGCAAAAGCGCCTGGGCCCTGGCTTCGTCAAGATGATGACCAGCCCCGGCGTGGCCGATCTGGTCCGCGACGTCAAGCTGGAACAGAACTTCGAGACCCAGCGCGGGCAGGACGCGGCGCTGGCCAAGCATTTTGGCGATGCCTCGGCAGTACCACTGCCTGCGAACATCAACCCGACCGAATTCGTGGTGGCGCCGCTGGATATCATGCCCTACAAGGTGCGCGACTCCAGCGAGTTCCGCGCCACCCTGCTGGAGCTCAATGGCACTGGCTACGGCAACATCACCACCATGGAGCCCAATACCTTGGACACGGTGATGAGTTCGTTTGGCAATGTCAGCCACATCCTCGAAAAAGAACCGACGGCGCTGTTCCTGGTCGCCTGTTCGGGACGTGAAGATCCGCCGGCATTCGGCCAGAGCAAGAAGATCCACGAGAAGCTGATGATCGCCAATGCCATGCAGACCACCATCTCGCAGGCACAGCAGGAGCAGGCCGAGAAGACCGGCCAGCCAGTCCTGGGCGTGCAGGTGCTTGGCATCGACAGCTTTGACGCCGACGCCCTGGTCATGAAAGATGGCAAGCCGGTCATCGAGAACAGCAAGGCGTTGGAAAAACCGGGGCGCGACAAGGATGGCGTGGAAAAGATGAAAACCATCCTCAATGGCCACAACTGGGAAAACCCCACCCAACCTACCGTGCTGGTCGGCTATACCGCGCAACTGGCCAAGGCCATCGAGATCCAGGACGGCACGCCCTTCCTCAATGGCCGCAAGGTCAGCTTCATCGGCAACGATCGCCTGGTCCTGAACATCAATGCACTCAATGAGGGTAGCGGCAAGAAACTCGATACGAGCAAATTCACCTCCAACAACATCAGCTATGTGCCGGCCGCCTCCAAGGGCCATGCCTACGCGTTTACCAACCAGTTCAACAAGGCTGAAGGTGCCGCCTATCCGGGTTTCTCGCGCGAGATCGTCAACCGCCAGGCTTCCACGCTGGAAGACGTAGAAAAGGAGGTCCTGAGTATGCTGGCCGAGGGCAAGCGCGTCATCATCAAGCCCAGTGGCACTGGCCATGGCGACGGTATCCGTGCCTTCGACATCGCCGAAAAGGAAACCCCGGAACTGATCCGCCAGGAAATCAAGGAGTCCTACGAATCCGTCAAGGGCACCTACGGCGACCGTGGCGGTTTCCCGTACACCATCTCCGGTTCATCCCCGGCAAGTCCCCCATCAAGGTCAGCAACCTGCACCGGGCGGTGCGTATCGATGAGCGCACTGGCCGGGCCACCTGTGTGGACGGTCCGGGCAGCCGGGTGGAGATTTTCGAGTACTGGTCAGACGATATGCGCAAGCTTTTCAAGGAGGCAGGCATTGCACGCAAGGAGCCGCCGCAGGAACTCGACTGTGGTCATCCTGCGAACCCGCAGGCAGAAGATGGGCCGCAGATCGTCTCGCCCAATCCCGGCGCCATCTACAGTCTGCGGCTCTCGCGCGCCGACGCCATCCTGCTGCGCGCCAACGCGGTACAGACGCACCAGCAATTGTTCTGGTTCGTCAACGAAGGCCTGATCGGCAAGGCCGAAGTGGGGCAGAGCCTCAACTGGACACCCCCTGCACCCGGGCGTTACCAGATCCGCGTGATCGACCAGGAAGGCCGTTCGGACAGTCGTGAAGTCGAGGTCGAATTCCTGCCCTGATCCTGGACCATCCGCAGAACTGAGACTGATCAAGGTAGGGCGGCAGCAGGCGTGTTTCAATATGCGCCATCCATGTGTGCGCAAGATGTGCAGACGCCTGCTTCCTATCTCCTCGAAAGCCCGACATGAAAACCGCCGTCTACAGCGCCCGCCGCTACGACCAGACCCTGCTGCAGCGAGCCAATGCCGCCGCCGGCAATACCCACGAACTGGTGTTCCTGCAAGACCGGCTCGATAGCAGCAGCGCACAACTGGCCCAGGGCTGTGACGCCGTGGCGGCCTTCGTCAACGATGACCTCGGCGCGGCCGTGCTGGAGCGGTTGGCGGCCCAGGGCGTGCGTTTCATCACCACGCGCTCGACCGGCTTCAACCACATCGATACCCAGGCCGCGCGGCGACTGGGCATCAGCGTGGCGCGGGTGGCGGATTATTCACCTTATTCGGTCGCCGAATTCGCCGTCGGCCTGCTGCTGGCGGTCAACCGCAAGATCGCGCGCGCCAGTATGCGCACCCGGGAAGGCAATTTCGAACTGGAAGGCTTGATGGGCTTCGACTTGCATGGCAAGACCGTGGGCGTGATCGGCACCGGCAAGATCGGCGCATTGTTTGCCCGCATCATGGCCGGCTTCGGTTGCACGCTGCTGGGCAGCGATGTGTATCGCAATCCCGACTTCGAAGCGCTGGGTGGACGTTACGTCGACAAGCAGGCGCTCTTTGCCGCCAGTGATGTGATTTCCCTGCATTGTCCGCTCACCGAGGCCACCCGCTACATCGTCAATGCCGAGAGTCTGGCCGCTACCAAGCCCGGCTGCATCCTGGTCAATACCAGCCGTGGCGGTCTGGTCGATACGGAAGCCGTGATTGCGGCCTTGAAGAGTGGCCAGTTGCGCGGCCTGGCCATCGATGTCTATGAACAGGAAGCCAGCCTGTTCTTCCAGGACTTGTCTTCCGCCATCATCACCGATGACGTGATCCAGCGTCTGGTGTCCTTCCCAACGTGATCGTCACCGGCCACCAGGCCTTCTTCACGGAAGAGGCCATCGGCCAGATCATGCAGACCACCATCGCCAATCTCAGCGATTTTGCTGCCGGCGTGAGCCTGGGAGAACGGCTGGTGGCCTGATCAGTGAGGGACTTGGCGGGTATCGAACAGCGAGCCCAGTTGCTCGCCGATGCGCGGACGCAGGTGCTCATGCACGCGTTGGATGATCTGTTCGGCATCGGCTGCGCCATAGGTCTGGGCCAGTTGCCGGTGCATGTCGAAATGCAGATAGAGCAGGCCACGCAGGCTCTGGAAGGCGGTCGGATGGGGTTGGCCGCAGACTTGTTCGTTGTTGTCCATCACATGGTTCAGTACACCCGGATCGAACAGGCGCACCTGGCAGATCACGGCGAAGCGGACGATTTCCAGGTCCAGCGCTTCGAGCTCCTGGCTCAATTCATCGGGGGTATGGCGCTCGGCGCTCAGTTTTTCGCTCATGATGGTCTTTCTGGTCTTTCGGCGGAGAGGGGAGTACACAGCTTAGCATTTGCTGCGCCGCGGAAAATTGTTGAAGATCAATCCTTCCCGAATGGGTGGGGTCGGGGTCAGCGACTTTTGTAAAGAATCAAGAAAATTGGCTGCCAGGCGGCACACCAGGGGTGTGCCGCCTGGAAGAGCGCGTCAGGCCGCTTCTACCGCTCGACGAACAGTTTGGACAGCCGATGGGCCTCGGCGTGTTCAAGGCGAGGGCGGTACTTGTCCAGATTCATGATGCTTCATCCTTGCTTGAAAAAAGAGGCGAAAAACTCACTGCAAGGCCGCAGCCGGACCAAAAAATTCATATCGGCTCTGCGCCGCCGGTACCCCCAGCTCGGCCAATGCGTGCTTGATGGCCTTCATGAACGGTTTGGGGCCGACGAAGTAGGCATCGATGTCGCGCGTGGCGGGCAGCCATTGCTGCAACCGGGCCGGGTCGATGAAGCCGTTAGCGTGGGCTGCCGGGTCGCCGGCGCGCGCTTGTTCGTAGCAGAAGTGCAGCTGTAGTTGCGGATGCTGTGCCGCCAGTTGTTCCAGCTCGCGCCGGAAGGCCTGTACGCCGGCATGACGGGCGGCATGGATGAAGTGTATCGGCCGGCCACTGGGCAAGGCCGCCGCCAGCATGGTCATCATCGGCGTGATACCCACGCCACCGCTGATCAAGGCCAGCGGCTTGGCATTGGCGGTCAGCGTGAAGTCGCCGGCCGGCGGGAACAGCTCCACCACCGAGCCCACGTGGATATGGTCGTGCAACTGGCGCGAGACCTTGCCGCTGGCCTCGCGCTTGACGCTGATGCGGTATTGCAGCGGCTGGCCAGCCTGACGCAGCGGTGCCGAGAGCGAATACTGGCGCCGTTGTTCCAGCCCATCGACCACCATGCGCAAGCCGATGTACTGGCCCGGCTCGAAGTCCAGCAGCGCGCCGCCATCCTGGGGCATGAAGTAGAAGGAGGTGATTTCCTCGCTCTCTGCTACCTTGCGCGTGACCACGAAATTGCGCGCCCCGCGCCAGCCGCCAGGCGCCTCGGCCTTGGCATCGTATTGCTGGCGCTCGGCACCGATGAGAATGTCGGCCAGTTGGCCATAGGCAGCGGCCCAGGCATCGAGCACGGCGTCGGTGGCGATCTCGGCCCCCAGCACTTCGCGGATGGCGCGCAGCAGGCAGTCGCCCACCATCGGGTAGTGTTCCGGCATGACCTGCACGGCCACGTGCTTGTTGATGATCTGCGCGGCCAGCGGCCCCAGTTCTTCCAGGCGGTCGATATGGCGCGCATACATCAGCACGCCATTGGCCAGCGCACGCGGCTGGTCGCCGCTGGCCTGGTGGGCGCGATTGAACAGCGGATGCACCTGGGGATAGTCACGCATGAGCAACTTGTAGAAATGCGTGGTCAGCGCCTCGCCGCCCGATTCGAGCAGGGGAACAGTGGATTTGACGATGGCGAGTTGGGCATCGGTAAGCATGGCGGACCTTTCAATGGTGGAGTGGATGTGCCGGGATGGCCCGGTCCACCAGGCTTATTACAAGAGGCGTGCCACCCTGTATTCCCAATAAAATCAATGGCTTGGCTTGTTTCTATGTGGTTTGAACCTGTGTCATAATGACTATATATCATTCTGTGATGAGTCAAAATGACTTCCAAAGCCCTGCTTGATGCCTTGCTGCCTCTGGTGGCCGACCTCTCGCGCGACATCGATGACCGCGAGCGTTACCGCCGCCTGCTGCACAGCCTGCGGGCGCTGTTTCCCTGCGATGCGGCGGCCCTGTTGCGGTTGGAGGGGGACTTGCTGGTGCCGCTGGCCATCGACGGCCTGTCCAGCGATACCCTGGGGCGACGTTTTCGCATCGCCGACCATCCGCGCTTCGGCGTGCTGCTGGCCAATGCCGCACCGACGCGCTTTCCCGCCGATTCACCCTTGCCCGATCCCTACGATGGCTTGGTCGATGGCTTGAACCACGCCCATTCAGGCGAGCTGGAGGTGCATGACTGCATGGGCTGCGCCTTGTCCGTCAATGGCCGCCCGTGGGGCTTGATGACGCTCGATGCCTTGGGGCCGGGGCGTTTCGATGGGGTGGACATGGCCTCGCTGCAAGCCTTCGCCGCGCTGGCAGCGGCCACTGTCAACGTCGCCGAGCGCATCAATGCGCTCTCGCAAGCCGGTGAGCAGGCGCGCCAGCGCGCCGAAGCCTACCGGCTGGGGCTGGAAGAGAGCCAGGGCAAGCGCGAGCTGATCGGCCAGAGTCCGGCCCAGCGCCAGTTGCTGGAAGAAATCCGCATGGCCGCGCCCAGCGATATGACGGTCTTGGTCACCGGTGAGACCGGCACCGGCAAGGAACTGGTGGCCTATGCCTTGCACGCCGCCTCGCCGCGTGCGGCCAAGCCCATGATCAGCCTGAACTGCGCGGCCTTGCCCGATACCCTGGTGGAAAGCGAATTGTTCGGTCACGTGCGGGGCGCGTTCTCGGGGGCGGTGGCCGACCGGCGCGGCAAGTTCGAGATGGCCGATGGCGGCACGCTATTCCTGGATGAGGTGGGCGAACTGCCGCTGGCGGTGCAGGCCAAGCTGTTGCGGGTGTTGCAGAGCGGCCAGTTGCAGCGCGTGGGCTCGGATCGCGAGCACCGGGTGGATGTGCGCCTGATTGCCGCCACCAACCGCGACCTCGCCGAAGAGGTCAAGCGCGGCCATTTCCGGGCCGATTTCTATCACCGCCTGTCGGTGTTTCCGATCCGCGTNGCACCCCTGCGCGAACGCGGGCGCGACGTCTTGCTGCTGGCGGGCTATTCCTTGNAACAGAACCGGGCGCGACTGGGCTTGTCCAGCCTGCGCCTGGCGGCCGATGCGCAGCGCTCCCTGCTGGCGTACCCGTGGCCGGGCAATATCCGCGAGCTGGAACACCTGATCGGTCGCAGCGCCTTGCGCGCCCTGGCTGCGCACCCGACGCGTCCGGCCATCCTGACGCTGGATGCTCAAGCGCTGGAGTTGTACGCGACCGAGCTGGACCCGTTAGCCAGCGTAGCGCCTGCCGCGTCGGCCGAGCCGAGCCCAGGCGATGCGCCTGCGCCAGACAGCCTGCGCCAGGCCGTGGAGCGCTACGAGCGTCAACTGGTGAGCCAGAGCCTGGAACGCAATGCCGGCAATCTCGCCGCCACCGCCCGTGAACTGGGACTGGACCGGGCCAACCTGAGCCGGCTGGCCAGGCGGCTGGGCTTGCGTTAAAGGCGGTTAAGGGAGGTTAAGGTCGGATAAGGGCGGATAAGGGCGATATGAAAGAAAAAGACCGGAACCACTCTGGGCAGCAGCCCATCCTGGTTCCGGCCTTGGTCTTGCCGTGCTGAAGGTGAAGCTTTACGCCTGATGCACCGATCCGGCCTGGGGCGGCTCACTGTCCAGTTCGGCCAGTTGTCCGCGGATGCGGATGGCGGTCAGGTGACGGGCGGCAGCGGCATCGTCGTTGACGTGTTGCAGGTCTTCGGGCGGCGCGCTGATGACCTTCACGGGAGCACTTGCTTGGGTGCTGCTGGGAATGCCAGGGTTGAGTTGCGACATGATGATCTCCAAGGGATGAAAATCTCGTGCTGGCCCGCCGCCATGTGGCGCACGGGCAGGGCGGCCCATGTTCGGCGCACGCCAGCCAAGAAGGCTGGCGACAGTCTGCGCATTAGGGCCTATTCACATTTAATCTCGCAGATTAAATGTGAATAGGCCCTAAAGATATGAACATTATGGCAAGCCAGATAGTGGAATATTAGCCCTTTTGGTTGCGCTGCAACAGGTGTTGGCTGACTTAATTTTCTGTAGGAAGCGGGGTAGTGTTGAGGCCGGACAATCCTTTGCATCTAATGGGGCCGGCTGGCTTTGCTGCACAGCAATGAATGGGCAGCCGGCGCTGGCTCACCTGATCACAGGATGTCCTACGCCAATGCGTGACATCCACCGATGCCGCCTGCGCGCGGCGGCTCCTAAGCTGCTGGTTCAAGCTAACGCACCCAAAGGAGATCGCATGAACGAGCGCAAGCAGGACGATTCCAATACCTACAAGATCATCGAGGTGGTCGGCAGTTCACCCAACAGCAGCGACGAAGCCATCCGCAACGCCCTGGCCGACGTGGTCAAGACGGTCAAGAACGTCGACTGGTTCGAGGTCACCCAATGCCGAGGTCATGTCGAGGATGGCAACCTGGCCCATTTCCAGGTGGGTTTGAAGATCGGTTTTCGGGTCGAGACCTGAGGGCAAGGTATTCGAGTTTTTATATGGCAGCGCTCGCTGCCATATTTTTTCATCTCATGTTGAGCGGCGTCTGGAGAAGCTCATCTGGCAGCGCAGCGCGAGCATCTCATCCGTATTTTCCATGTTGAGGAGGGGCGCGCAAAGCCATTGCCCGCGCGGTTTTCGCCGCGCTGCAACAGTAGGATTCATCCTACGCGATCTCACGTGGCTGTCCGATAGTGGCGACGGGTCCTGATCCGTATAACGTTAATCATCGGCGCACAAAAGACTGTCCAGTCCAACACCACAACAAGGACGGGTCTTCGCCCTGGCCCACCGGATCAAGCCACGGCCAAGGGGAAGATCGATGTGATACGTCGAGCCAAGGGTGCTTTCCATCTCAGGTGCTTTCACACATTAGGGGTCCATCTTGCAAGCTCGAGTTTTGTTAGTCAGCTCAGAGGCCGTGCCGCTGGTCAAGACCGGTGGCCTGGCCGACGTGATCACCGCATTGGCGGTGTCATTGCGCCACGTTGGCATCGATGCCAGCATCCTCATGCCCGCCTATCCGGAGGCGGTCCGCAATCTCGGTGAGACCGTGCAGATCGGCTTGAAGCACGGCTTGCCCGGCGGCGCCGGGCGGCTTCTGCGCGGCACCATCCCCGGTACCGACGTGCCGGCGCTGCTGCTGGATACGGCGCGCTTTCGCCAGCGCGGCGCCAATCCCTACCTCGATACCGATGGTGTCGAGTTCAGCGACAACGCGCTGTGCTTTGCCGACCTCTCGCACGCGGCCGTGGCCATCTGCGCCGGCGAAACCAGCCTGCCGGCGCCGCACGTGGTGCACGCCAACGACTGGCACGCCGGTCTGATTCCTTGTCTGTTGAAGTTGCGCGGGCTGGATCACATCGGCACCATGCTGACCATCCACAACCTAGCCTTCCAGGGCAACTTCGCCCTGGAGTCGGCCGAGCAGATCGGCATCCCGCAACATCTGCTGACCGGCGATGGCGTCGAATACTGGGGCAAGCTGTCCTTCCTCAAGGCCGGCATCCGCTTCTCGGATTGCGTCTCTACCGTCAGCCGCAACTATGCCGAAGAAATCATGACCCCGCGTTCGGCTGCGGCA
>NZ_BADI01000241.1:0-6836 GCF_000333555.1 Herbaspirillum sp. B65
GGCCTGACGCCCCAGCAACTGTGGACAAATCCCTCACTGATCGACAGCATGATCCACCCGGACGACTTGCCGATGTTCGAGGCGGCTCGCCAGGCCGTGCTGGATGGTGGTCTGCACTGGCTGGTGGAGTTCCGGGTGATCCCGCCCGGCCAGGGCGTGCGCTGGCTGCGTGGTCAGGCGCGTCCGCGCCGGCTGGAAGACGGCACCACGTTATGGCATGGCTTCGTGAGTGACATCAGCCAGAGCAAGGCCTTCGAACTGGAATTGCAGGAGCTGGCCCTGACCGACCACCTCACGCAATTGCCCAATCGCCGTAGCTTCATGCAGCGACTGCAGGAGGAATACAGTCGCGTGCAGCGCGGCATGATCGAGGGGGCCGCCGTACTGATGTGTGACCTGGACCACTTCAAGCGCATCAACGACAGCCTGGGTCATGCCGTGGGTGACCAGGTGTTGAGCCATTTTGCCGCGCTGCTCAAGGGCCAGTTGCGCAAGTCCGATGCGGTCGGGCGCCTGGGTGGGGAAGAGTTCGCGGTGATCCTGAGCCGCGCCAACCTGCAGTCCGCGGCCGAATTCGCGCTGCGCCTGCAAACCAGCTTTGCCAGCCACCCGCTGCTGCATGAGGGCGGCGAGGTGGAGGTGACGATCTCCATTGGCATCGCCCTGATGCAGGCCGACAGCAGCGGCCCGGAGCAGGTCTTGCGCGCCAGCGATGATGCCTTGTATCGCGCCAAGGAAAAAGGGCGCAACCGCTTCGAGTTTGCGCCCTTTACAGGTCCGTAGCTTGATGCACTGCGTGGCCGCCACCGCGACGGCTGGCAGCCTCAGCGTTTCTGGTACTGGCTCTTGCCGAACAACAATTCCTTGGCCTTGTCGTCATGCAGCGGCTTGCGTTTGTCGGCCAGCACGGTCACGCCGCGTTGCACGGCCGGGCGCGCGCTGATGGCATCGAACCAGCGCTTGACGTTGGGGAAGTCGTCCAGATCAATGCCTTGGTTCTTGTGCGAACGGGTCCAGGGGAAGCAGGCGATATCGGCAATGGTGTACTGCTCGCCGGCCAGGTAGGCGTGCTGGCCCAGTTGCTTGTCCATCACCTGGTACAGACGGCGCGCTTCATTGCTGTAGCGGTTGACCGCGTATTCGATCTGCTCCGGTGCATACAGGCGGAAGTGGTGCGCCTGGCCCAGCATCGGCCCCAGACCTCCCATCTGGAACATCACCCATTGCAGCACTTCATACTTTTCACGGGTGGTCTCGCCCAGGAAGCGCCCGGTCTTGCCGGCCAGGTAGATCAGGATCGCGCCGGATTCGAACAGCGAGATCGGTTCGCCATCCGGGCCATCGGAATCGACGATGGCCGGGATCTTGTTGTTGGGGGAAATCTTCAGGAACTCGGGCGTGAACTGGTCGCCGGCGCCGATATCGATGGCGTGGGCGGTGTAGGGCAGGCCGCATTCTTCCAGCATGATGTGGACCTTGTGGCCGTTGGGCGTGGCCCAGCTATAGACGTCGATCATGGATGTCCTTTTTGCGTGTCGTGTTGAGGGGGAAGTCACGGAACGGAAAATGATATAAACGATTTACGTGGCAGCGACATTACAGCTTTGCCAGTCGCTCCAGCGCCAGTTGCAGCGTCTCATCCTTCTTGGCGAAGCAGAAGCGCACGATGCCCGATTCCCTGGGCGTGTTGTAGAAGGCCGAGACTGGAATGGCGGCCACGCCGATCTCGCTGGTGAGCCACTGGCAGAACTCGGCCTCGGGCAGGTCCGAAATGGCGCCGTACTTCACGCACTGGAAATAGGTGCCTTGCGAAGGCAGCAGCTCGAAACGGGTGTTGGCCAGACCATTGCGGAAAAGATCACGCTTGCGCTGGTAAAACGCCGGCAAGTCCAGGTACGGGGAAGGATCCTTCATATAAGTGGCCAGTCCGTACTGAACCGGGGTGTTGACCGTGAAGACGTTGAACTGGTGCACCTTGCGAAACTCTGCGGTCAGCGCCGCCGGGGCGGCCACGTAGCCGACCTTCCAGCCGGTGACGTGGTAGGTCTTGCCGAAGCTGGAATTGATGAAGCTGCGCTCGGCCAGCTCGGGATGGCGGGCCAGCGATTCATGCGGCTGGCCGTCATAGACCATGTGTTCATACACTTCGTCGGAGAGGATCAGGATGTCGGTGCCGCGCACGATGTCGGCCAGGGCCGCCACGTCAGCGGCACGCATGACGCTGCCGGTCGGGTTGTGCGGGGTATTGACCATGATCATGCGGGTCTTGGCGCTCACGGCAGCCTGGACCTTGTGCCAGGGGATGCTGTAGCCGTGCTCGCCCACTTCCATCTGTACGCACACCGGCACGCCGCCGGCCAGTTCGATGGCGGGTATGTAGCAGTCATAGACCGGTTCGATGACGATGACTTCGTCGCCCGGATGTACCGCGCACAGCACCGAAGTCAGGATGCCCTGGGTGGCGCCGGCCGTGACCGTGATGTCGGAGACCGGGTCATAGCGATGGCCGTAGAGTTGTTCCACCTTGGCGGCGATGGCTTGGCGCAGGGGCAGCACGCCGGCCATGGGCGGATACTGGTTCAGGCCCTCCTGCATGGCCTGGGTGACGGCTGCCACCAGGGCCGGGTCGCAGTGGAAATCAGGGAAGCCCTGTCCCAGGTTGACCGCGCCTTTTTCGGCGGCCAGGGCCGACATGACGGTGAAGATGGTAGTGCCGACCTTGGGCAGCTTGGTGACGATGTTGGGGGTGCTCATTGCAGCGGGCTCGTTCTTGTGATGATCGCAAGCCCGTTATTCTAGCCGCATTCGCGCGCTGGTTCAGGCCAGCGGCTCCATGAAGGCATCCGCCCGCCAGTGTTGCGGCGGCACGATGGCAAACAGGCCGCGCTTGAGGGTGCGCTTGCCCAGCTTGAGTACCGCCTTGTCCTTGCTCACCAGCACATGGGCGCGGCATTGCAGGGCCAGCTCCAGGAATTTCTGGTCGTCGCGGTCGGTGCATAGCGGCAGGCCGAAGCGGTTGACCTCGGCCAGCGGCAGGCAGTGCAGCAGGCGGTCGAACTCGGCGCAGATGGCGGGCTTGTTCTCGGGCGTGACCGGCAGGTGCGGATAATCCAGCACGGCCAGCCATTCATTGCGGCAATCCTCGCGGGTATAGGCGTCGACGCGGCCCTGTTCCAGCGCCTGCTGCAGCGCCGCCCAGCGCGGATCGCGAAAGACGAACAAATCCAGGCAGACATTGGTGTCCAGCACCAGCCGCTGGCGCCCGCCGGGGGCGCCTGGGCTGGCGATGGGATCGATGGGAAGCGGGGCGGGGAGGGAAGGTGTTGCCAGGGTAGTCATTGAATGGAGAACTAGTTGTCGATGCCGCGTTGCCCCGGTGGTTGTGCTTCGTGCTTGCCGAAGAGATCGCCACCGGTTTCCAGCGCATCATACCCTTGATCGGTGACGCGCCAGAAATTATGCATGTCCACCGCCGCCAGTCCGCGGTCGTAGAGCAGCCGCAGATGATGCAGGATCACCTCCGGCGCCACCTGTCCGGGCAGCGCGCTCTGGATCTTTTCCACGTCGCCGTAGAGCGTGCCGAAGGATGCCAGTTGCTTCAGGATTTCGCCCATCAGGGCTTTGTCGCGTTTCATGATGTCTCCTTTGCCGGTGGCCGATGGGATCGGGCGGGCAGCGTGTTGCAGCGCAATGACTGCAGCGCGTGCAGGTGACGCTGTGCTCTTGGCATGGACAGCAAAACGCAGCCGAAGTGCCGCAAGCGGCTGCCCACTGGCCAGGCAGCGCTGGAGCAGCCGCCTGGTCGGTTCCTGTTGATTAACGGCAAGTGTAGCGCGGAACTTGAATCGGGTTTTTTTGCCCCTGTTGTGCCCCGGTCGTGCCTCTGTTTTGCCGCTCGGATTGGCCTGCCGCACCGGCCTATGGCACCTTGCCGCTGGTGCAGCCCGCACGCAAGGGGCGCGCTTTGGGTATCATGGCGGCCACCCTGTCCCAACCTGATCATTGGATGAATGCCTCATGCTGATTGTTTTGTCTCCCGCCAAGTCGCTGGACTACGACACGCCCCCGACCACTGACGTCCATACCACACCGGCCTTCGTGTCGCGTTCGGCTGAGTTGATCGACGTGCTCAAGACCAAGTCGCCTGCCGAGATCGGCAGCCTCATGGGCATTTCCGACCAGTTGTCGGTATTGAATGTGAGCCGCTATGCCAGCTGGTCGCGCAAGTTCACCACCAAGAACGCCAAGCAGGCGGTGCTGGCCTTCAATGGCGACGTCTACGAAGGCTTGGACGCCGCCTCGCTCGCTGCCGGGCAGCTCGACTACCTGCAACAGCACGTGCGCATCCTTTCGGGCCTGTACGGCATGTTGCGCCCGCTGGACCTGATGCAGCCTTATCGCTTGGAAATGGGCACCAAGCTGGCCAATCCGCTCGGCAAGGATCTGTACGCCTTCTGGGGCAGCGAGATCACCGAAGCGCTCAATGGCGAACTGGCCGCGCAAAAGACGCCGGTGCTGGTGAACCTGGCCTCGGAGGAATACTTCAAGGTGGTCAAGCCCAAGCTGCTCAAGGCGCAGGTGGTGGCGCCCGTGTTCGAGGACTGGAAGGGCGGCAAGTACAAGATCATTTCCTTCTACGCCAAGCGCGCCCGTGGATTGATGGCGCGCTATGCTGCGCTGAAGAACATCAACCAGCCCGAAAAGCTCAAGGCCTTCGACCTGGAAGGCTATGCCTTCGCTCCCGAGGCCTCCAGCGAGAGCAACTGGGTATTTCGCCGNCAGCTGCAAGACTGATCGGCTGAATCGTTCCTGCCTCTCTGACGCGCTCTCCCTGCGGCAATATTTGCCTTAAAGATATAAATCCTATGCAGGAGGGCGTTCTCTCCCCCCCTCCAAACCCCTATGGCACGATGAGCTGGCCTTGCGCTATGCTCACGCGTTACCGTAAAGCGCGACACAGATCGCAGCATGAGCTTCACCAGCCCACGCCGGCGGGGGCGTTGCTGCCACGACGATGGCAGCCGTGTCACCCTGGGAGAGAGACGATGGTAGTTGCCAAGCATCATGCCCTGCCTGGTAGTGTGCCCGCGCCCGTGGGCAGCATTACGGTGCATTCCATTGACGAAGCCCGTCATACCATGAAGGATGGGCAACTCGATCTCTTGCAGATGTCGCCCGGCAAGCTCAACTATTCGCTGTCGATGCTCCAGCTCGGGCATATCCAGGTCTATCGCGAACGTGCCGACAAGCCCTTGCTCAAGCGCGGGCCTGGCTGGTCGGGCGCATTGGTGTTCAGTTTCGTGGTCGATGCGCGCGGCTGTGGCTGGTTGGCCGGACGTGCGGTCGATCCCCAGGTCAGCCTGGTGGTTGCCGGCGAGCAGTTACCCGAGATCATCACCCCGCAAGCGCTGGACCTGTTGTTTGTCGTGGTGGATCGCCAGTGGCTCTGTGAGCGCATCGGCGAAGCGGCCAGCCAGCAGATTGCCGGTAGCGGGCGCAGCTTTCCTTCCTTCGCCCTCTGGCATGAACAGCGGCTGGCCTTGCGTAAATTGTTTGCGCTGTTACCCCTACAGGACGCTACCGTCCCTGGTCAGGCGCCCATGCACCCGGTGCCTGCGGCCCTCATTGACGACGAGCCGGGGCGGGCGCAGGCCGAGGAACTGGTCCTGGACGCCTTGCTGGAAGTGTTCGGTTCGGTGCAGCGCATCGAGCCGCTCTGCGATAACGGCCCCAAGCGCCTGATCGACCAGGCGCGCAGTCTGATGCTGGGGGATGCACCGCAACGACCGACCATGAGCCAGGTGGCCGCCCATCTGGGCGTGAGCCGCCGCTATTTGCAGACCTGCTTCAATACCGCCGTAGGCATTCCCGCCAGCGAGTTCGTGCGGGCCGAACGGCTCAACCAGGTGCGCAAGGTGCTGGTTGAAGCGCGGCGTGCCGGGCGCAACCTGTCCCATCGCGATGTGGCCGCCGACTGGGGCTTCTGGCATCTGAGCCGTTTTGCTTCCGATTATCGCGACATGTTCGGTGAATTGCCGTCCCATACCTTGCGCCCTTACGCATCGTTGAGCGCGTGCCGAGAACAGATACGGTTGCGTTCCCAAAACGGATAACGCAGCAAGCAAGGCACTTCCTAGAATCCCTGAACCACTTCACGAAAAAGGTTTGGGGAACAACATGAACAACATCTGTCGTACCGGGCGCCGCGCCAGCGCAGTCGCCTTTTCCACACTCTCCACAGGTTTTGCCGTTTGCTTGTCCACCCTGATCTGTACGCCGGCCCACGCCGTCGAGCAGGGGGCCACCATCACCCCTATCGGCGTTACCGACTTCGGGGCCGGCATCCTGCCGCCACCTTCACCCTATGGCACTTTCGGAGTGCGGGCCGCCTACTATTCCGCCTCCACGCTCAAGGATGATGCCGGCAAGAGCGTGCCCAACGATTTCCATATTGATGTCAAGACGCTGGCCTTGGCTTACTTCTACGTGACCGATGTTGAACTGCTGGGTGGCAAGCTGGCCATGGGCGGGGTGCTGCCCTTCATCGACATCAACGGCAGCTTCAAAGTGGGCACTCCCGGTGGCCCCTTGTCGATCTCGGGCAAGGACACCGGCCTGGGCGACATGCAGGTGATGCCTTTCATCCTGGGCTGGCAACTGCCGCCCAGCGTGTTCGTCAATGCCGGCCTGATGATCCAGGCCCCCACCGGGGCTTACTCCACCAGTAACGCCTTCAATGCCGGCGTCAATCACTGGACTTATTCACCCTTCGTGGGGGCGACCTATATCTCGCCCTCCGGTACCGAACTCTCGACCCAGGTGTCGCTGAACTTCAA
>NZ_BADI01000240.1:0-4624 GCF_000333555.1 Herbaspirillum sp. B65
TGGGGCTGGACGTCGTGGCCGACATGCTCAAGCAGGTACGCGGCACCATCCGCATTGCCACCCGGGCCGGCAGGGTAGTCGCTTCCTGCTGCAGCTCCCGCTGACGTTGTCGGTGATCCGCAGCCTGCTGGTGGAAATTGCCGGCGAACCGTATGCGTTCCCGCTGGCCTCCGTCAATCGTACTCTGCGCCTGCCGGCCGAGGCGCTGCAGACGCTGGAAGGCTATCAGCACTTCCACCACGAGGGTCGCCAGGTCGGCCTCATCAGTGCCCATCAGGTGCTGCACAAGGGCCAGTGGCGCGCTCGCGATGGCAGTGTGTGCGTGGTGGTCATCGGCGAGCAGGAACGCAGCTATGGGGTGGCGGTGGATGCCTTCCTGGGCGAGCGCACGTTGGTGGTGCAGCCGCTGGACGCGCGTCTGGGCAAGATTCCCGACATCCTGGCCGGCGCCCTGATGGAAGATGGCGCGCCGCTGCTGATCCTGGATGTGGCCGACCTGCTGCGCACGGTGGAAAAGCTGACCTCGTCCGGGCGCCTGCAGACGGTGGATCAGGAGGGCAGTGGCCCAGCGACGGTGGTCGCGCGCAAGAAGGTACTGGTGGTCGACGATTCGCTCACCGTGCGTGAGCTGGAACGCAAGTTGCTCACCCATCGTGGTTACCAGGTCACGGTAGCGGTGGATGGCATGGATGGCTGGAATGCGGTGCGCGCCGAACACTTCGATCTGGTCATCACCGATATCGATATGCCGCGCATGGATGGCATCGAACTGGTCAGCCTCATTCGCGGCGCCCCGCAATGGCAATCGTTACCGGTGATGATCGTCTCCTACAAGGATCGCGAGGAAGACCGGCAGCGCGGCCTGGCTGCGGGTGCCGACCATTATTTCACCAAGAGCAGTTTTCATGACGAAAGCCTGTTGCAGGCTGTCACGGATTTGATTGGAGAGGCAACATCGTGAAGATCGGCATCGTCAACGATACCCCCATGATGGTGGAAGTGCTGCGCCGGGTGATTGCCGAGAGTGGCCGCCACGAATTGATCTGGATCGCCCGCGATGGCGAGCAGGCGGTGCAGATGTGCGCCTGGCAATTGCCCGATGTGGTGCTCATGGACTTGCTCATGCCCAAGATGGATGGGGTGGAAGCCACCCGCCGCATCATGCAGGAGACGCCCTGCGCCATCCTGGTGGTCACGTCCGACATGGACACCAGCGCTGCCAAGATCTACGAAGCCATGGGCCATGGAGCCCTTGATGCTACTCAGACCCCGGCCTTGATCGGGGTAGCCGGCAAGCGCGATGCGGCGGCCCTGATCGAAAAGATCGATAACCTCGGGCGCTTGAGTCCGGAAGAGATGAGTGCCCCGGTGCGGCCTTGCCTGCCAGCGCTGACCCCGGCGGGGCAGGAAGATCTGGCGCCGTTGGTCGCCATCGGTGCCTCGGCCGGTGGCCCGGCAGCGCTGGCGACGCTGCTCAAGCAGGTGCCGCGCGAGTTTGCCGGCAGCATCGTGATCGTGCAGCACATCGACGCGAGCTTTGCGGCGGGCATGGCGCAATGGCTGCAACAGCAATCGTTGCTGCGCGTGCGGCTGGCCATCGAAGGTGACTTGCCGCGTCGCGGCGAAGTCCTGCTGGCCGGCAGCAACCGGCACCTGGTTTTCAAGGAGGGCAGTCGTCTCGGTTATCGCGATGGCGCCCCTGCGGACGTCTACCGCCCCTCGGTGGACGCCTTTTTCCACAGCATCGTGCGGCATTGGCCAGGCCATGCCACCGGCGTGCTGCTCACCGGCATGGGCCGCGATGGCGCGGCCGGCCTGAAGGCCTTGCGCGACAATGGCTACCACACCCTGGCCCAGGACCAGAAAAGCTGCGCCGTCTACGGTATGCCCAAGGCGGCCGTGGCGCTCGGTGCGGCGGTGGACGTGTTGCCGGTCAGCGCCATGGCGGCCCGGCTGCAAGCCCTGTTGGCAGCGGCATGATGCGATTGAACAGAAGGAATGTACTATGAGCTCGGACCCTGCGAGCGGCAATCTGACCGGCACGCCCCTGCTGCCGTCGGACGAATACAAGATCATGGTTTTGCTGGTGGATGACCAGCCCATGGTGGGCGAGGCGATCCGGCGCGCCCTGATCAACGAAGAGCATATCGATTTTCACTTTTGTACCCGCGCCGATGAAGCGCTGGCGGTGGCCGAGAAGACCCGGCCTACGGTGATCCTGCAAGACCTGGTGATGCCCGGTGTGGATGGCATGACGCTGGTGCGCCAGTACCGCGCCAGCCCGGTGCTGGCCAATGTGCCCATCATCGTGCTGTCCTCGCGCGACGACCCCGAGATCAAGCGCGATGCCTTCGCCGGCGGCGCCAACGATTACATGGTCAAGCTGCCGGACGTGATCGAACTGGTGGCGCGGCTGCGTTATCACTCGCGCTCCTACATCAACCTGTTGCAGCGTGATGCCGCCTACCGCGCCCTGCGCGAGAGCCAGCAGCAACTGCAGAAGACCAATTTCGAGCTGCAGCGCCTGACCAATACCGATGGCTTGACCGGCATTGCCAACCGCCGCTATTTCGACGACTACCTGGGCGCCGAATGGCGCCGGGCGCGGCGCGATGCGGTGCCACTGTCGCTGTTGCTGATCGACGTCGATTTCTTCAAGCGCTATAACGACAACTACGGTCATGTGGCCGGCGACACTGTGCTGCGGCGGGTGGCGCAGATCATCGATGACACCATCCAGCGCCCGGCCGACCTGGCGGCGCGCTTCGGTGGCGAGGAATTCGCCATGATCCTGCCGCGCACCCCCATCGAAGGCGCCCACAGCCTGGGCCAGAAACTGTGCCAGCGCATCGAGGCGAACCAAGTGCCGCATGAACGGTCCGACATCAGCGCCTGGCTTACCGTGAGCATCGGTGCCGCCTGTGTGATACCGGGGCAGGAGCAGGACATCAGCGAACTCATCGAGATGGCCGACCGCCGTCTCTACCTGGCCAAGCAGCAGGGCCGCAATCGCGTGGTGTGGCAGGATGGCTGACCCATCTCGCACGCCAGAGGACAGATCACCAAGAACAGCAAGGAACAGATGACCATGCGTACCATCGCCAGCCTGGAAGAACTGAAATCACTGGCCGGCCAGGAAGTGGCCTGCAGCGACTGGATCACCGTCACCCAGGAGCAGGTAGATCGCTTCGCCGATGCCACCGGCGACCATCAATGGATCCACGTCGATGTCCAGCGTGCCGCGCGTGAACTGCCCTACGGCGGCACCGTGGCACACGGCTTCCTGACGCTGGCATTGCTGCCCCGCCTGCTGTCCGAGGCGATCAGCCTGGGGCCGGACGTACGCTTGTTGCTCAACTACGGCTTGAATCGGGTGCGCTTCCCGGCGCCCCTGCCGGTAGGGCGCCGGGTGCGCGGCATCATCCGCCTGGAAGCGGTGGAGGATATTCCCGGTGGCGTGCAACTGGCCTGGGGCATCACGGTGGAGTGCGAGGGGGCGGACAAGCCGGTGTGTGTGGCCGAGTTCCTGGTGCGGCGTTATTGATGCGGACCCGGCCGACTTCCTCGCGCAAACTCATGCATTTGTAGTCTGGCAGCATCGGCAGCGACTGCACGGATGAATTTTGATTCAGGCCGTGGTCAGGAATTGTCATAAGGTGCTAATGTGCAAGCATTCGGTCGCGCTTGTCAGCGTTGCCGCCGCGTCTTCGCCGATCACGTTTCTCATGATGTCAGAACGCCCGATACCTCCGCTCGACGTCGAATCCGATTGCTACCGGAAGGCGCTCGCCTTCAACAATCTCACGCTCTCCTACATTGCCCGCGGGGCGCCGCTGGACCAGTTGCTGGATCGTATCGCCAGCGGGTTTTCATGCCACTATCCGCAGCGTGCACTGGCCATTTTCCTGTTCGACCCCGAGACCCAGCGGATGCGCGTGGGCGCGGCACCGCGCATGACGCCGCAGTTCCTGACTGAAGTCTGCGCACTGCCGGTGCCAGATCCCGATACGCCGCAGTTCTGGCACAGTTTCACTGCCTTGGGTGAGCGCCATCAGCTCTGTCTGCTGGAAATACTCCCGCTGCGCTCCTTTGCCGGCGCCGTGGCGGGAATCCTGGCAGTGTGTGCCCAGACCCGTGCGCTGGCCGATCCGGCCCATCTGGAACCGGATTACCGCGAGGCCGTCGGCGCCGCCGTATCGATGGCCATGTTGGCTATCGAGCGCGCCTTGGTGCCTGTCCATACGCGGGTCGAGCGTGAAGCGCCGGGAGTGGCCGATGAGCGCATGGCGCTGGCCATCGAAGGCAGCGGCACCGGTATCTGGGACCGCAATGCAGTCACCGGCGAGATGTATTATTCGCGCGGCTGGAAGGCCATCCTGGGCTACGAGGACTGGGAACTCTCCAGCCACCTGGAAGATGCCTACCAGCGCATTCACCCGGAAGACCTGCCCTATGTGCAGGAAACCATCCGCCAGCATTTCGCCTCGCAATCCGATACCTACCAGGTGGAGCACCGCATTCGCTGCCGCGATGGCAGCTACAAGTGGATCAGCAGCCGCGGCAAGGTGGTGGCGCGCGATGCGGCCGGCAATGCGCTGCGCATGATCGGCACCACCACCGACAT
>NZ_BADI01000239.1:0-6314 GCF_000333555.1 Herbaspirillum sp. B65
TTGATTGCCGTGGTCATGGTGATCGGCAACCCGGCCGCCGGCAAGAGTACCCCTATCGCCAACTCGGGTCTGCAATTCCCGTTTGCCGATGAGAGCGGCAAGATCGTCCATGGCGTGGGGGGTACACGCAATTGTGACTGGTTCTTCACCACCGACGGCATCCTGCTCGATACCGCCGGGCGCTATTCGGTGTATGAAGAAGACCGAAATGAATGGTTCAGCTTCCTCGGCCTGCTCAAGCGCTATCGCAAGCAGGCGCCGATCAACGGCATCATCATTGCGGTGAGCGTGGCCGAGCTGACCGGCAACCGTCCCGAATTCGCCATCAACCTGGCCAAGAACCTGCGCCAGCGCGTGCAGGAGCTGACCGAGAAGCTGGAAGTGTTCGCCCCGGTCTACGTGGTCTTCACCAAGGCCGACCTGAACCGTCGCCAAAGATCCAGGGCTGGCAATGGACCCACTGGCCATCGGCACGGGTGCAATCGGCATTGACGTGGATCTGCTCCGAGGTCAGGTAGTGCACGTTCAACAGCAGTTCCGGGTCTTTCTTCTGGCCCCAGAAGGCCTGGAAGTGTTTGCGGATGGCGTCCTTGCCGACGGCCTGGCCGAACTGGCCTTCGTAATAGGCGCCCACGCCTTCCCAGATGGCGTCTTCGGCATAGAGTTCGAGGATCTTCTCGATGCGCTCGGCGTCATCGGCCACCGGTTCCGGGCAGGGGGTGTCGCACAGGAACATGTAGCGCGCCTGGAGCCGGCGGATGTCGGCCTCAGCGTCGAGGATGTCGAGACGGCGTTTGAGTTGCAGGATTTCTTGGGTGAGGTCGCTCATGGTGAAGAAGTCTCGTTGGTGATCTTGTGATGAAAAGCCCGCTGCACTTACAGGTAGCGCGCCAGCAGCCTGCGCGTGGCGATCCGCAGCACGCGGTCGAACAGGTAGCCCAGCAGGCCCAGGGCAATGATGCCGACGAACACCCACTCGGTGCGACTGAAGTTGCGCGCGGTCCAGATCAGCGCGCCCAGGCCTTCGCGGGCCGAGACGATCTCGGCCGATACCACGGTGAGGAAGGAATTGCCCATTGCAATACGCGCCCCGGTGACCATGTAGGGCACGGTCGAGGGCAGGATCACGGTGCTCAACATCTTCCATTGTCCGGCCCCCAGCGAGGCCGCCGCCCGCAGGCGCAGCGGATTGACCGCCTGCACCCCGGCGATGGTGTTGAGGGTGACGATGAAGACGGTGGTGTAGAAGATCAGCGCGATCTTCGACAGTTCGCCGGGGCCGAGCCAGATCACGGCCAGGGTGACGAAGGCAATCGGTGGAATGAAACGGAAGAATTCGATATAGGGATCGAGCAACTGCCGCACGATCTCGAAGCGGCCCATGAAGATGCCCAGTGGCACGCCGATGACCACACCTGCTCCCCAGCCGGCCAGGATGCGACCGGAAGAGGCCAGCACCGATTGCTGCAGGGTGCCGTCGCCGATCAACTCCAGGGCGGCGGCCCAGGTCATCGAGACCGAAGGCAGGAACAGCGGCGAGGTGGTCATCGAGACCAGCTGCCACAGCACCAGGCCGCCGACGATGGCGATGACCGAGATCAGGAAGGGACGGGCGGCTTTGAGGCTGCTGCTCAGCTTGGATGGCGTGGCCGAGGCGGAAGCGCTGGCCGTGGCGGTCTGTGTGAGTTGCGTCATTGCAGGGATTCCTCTTCGATCAAACCTTGGGCACGCAGCACGCGTGTGACTTCGGCGCCGATGTCGTCGCGGATGCGGGCATACAGCGCCATGCAGGCCGGGTCGGCCGGATCGCGGGGGTGCGGCAGGTCCACGGTTTCGATGGTCTTGATGTGGGCGCGCGGACCGGCCGTCATGGTCACCACGCGGTCGGCCAGCAGGATGGCTTCCCAGATGTCGTGGGTGACGAAGACGATGGTACAGCCGGTACTCTTCCAGATGCGTTCCAGCTCGCTTTGCAGCACTTCGCGGGTCTGGGCATCGAGTGCGCCGAAGGGTTCATCCATGAGCACCACGGAAGGCTCGTTGACCAACACGCGGGCGATCTGCGCGCGTTGGCGCATCCCGCCCGAGAGTTCGCCGGGGAACTTGTCGATGGCGTGCCTGAGGCCCACCAGGCTGACGTAGCGCTCGGCGGCCGTGCGCCGTTCGGCACTGGCGATGCCGCGCAGGCGCAGGCCATATTCGACGTTCTCGCGCACGGTGAGCCAGGGGAAGAGCGCCTCCGAGGACTGGAACACTACGCCGCGATCCAGTCCCGGTCCCTTGATGCGCTGGCCGCTGATGCTGATCTCGCCACTGACCTCCTGGAAGCCGGCGATGGCATTGAGCAGGGTCGACTTGCCACAGCCCGAGGGGCCGAGCAGGCAGATGAATTCGCCGGCGCGGATATCGAGGTCGATGCCGGCCATGATCTCGTGCTTGCCGATGCTCAAGCCCACCCGCTTGATGGAAACCGAAGATCCATGTCCCATGGCTTACCCCTGGTAGAAACCGCGTTGCAAGATCTTGCTCATGTCCACCGGGGCCTTGATGGCTTGCTTGGACAGCAGGAAGTCGGCGATGGCGTTGGCGGTCTTCAGGTCGGTGTCGGTGAAGTCGCGCACCACCGGTTCCATGTCCTTGAGCGAGTTCAGCGTCTGCGCCACCGGAATGTGGGTGACGGCCTGCACCGACTTGGCGGCCCGTGCAGGATCCTTGCGGGTGATCTCCGAGGCTTCGGCCAGCGCCTTGAGGATCTTGCCGGCGGCTTCCTTGTTGGCCGCCAGCCAGGGCGCGCTGGCCGACAGCCACAGGGTGCTGGTGTAGCCGACGTCACCGGCGGTCATGAGGATGTGGCCGCCTTGCTGCACGCCCAGGGTGGGCCAGGGTTCCCAGACGAAGTAGGCGTCGATGTCGCCGCGTGCCAGCAGTGCCGGCAGTTCGGGCGGCCCCGAGCGCACCAGCTCGACCTTGGCGGGGTCGATGTTGAGGGTCTTGAGCGTGAGGCCGGTGACGTATTCCGAGACCGAGCCGGCGACGATGCCGAATTTCTTGATCTTGTCGACGGCGGCGATGTCCTTGCGCGCCACCAGCTTGACGTAGGTACGGGATTGATAGGTCACGGCCAACGGACGCAACTCGGCGCGCGAGAGCCGCACGATGTGCGTAGGTTCGCCGGCACAGCCCAGTTGCACCTGATTGGCCACCAGCGCATTGAGCGCCTCGCCGCCATCGGTATAGGACTGCACGCTGACGTTGGGCACGCCATGCTTGGCGAAGAGTTTTTCATTGGCCGCCACGTAGAAGGCCGTGAAGACCGGATCGGCGCCGACCCCGATGATGATGGGCGCGCCCTGGGCCAGGGCCGGTAAGGCAGGAGCGGCAGCGAGCAGCGAGGCGGCGCCGAGCAGCAGCTTGCGGCGTTGTGGCGAGACGGTGGAGTGGGTCACGGGCTGGGTCCTCTTGGTGAAGTTGGTGAAACGCCAGTGGAGTTGGCAGGCAAGACATCAAGGGATAAGCGCCTTAGCGCGTGATCCCCAACTTTGCAAAAAGCGCGCCAGCGCTTTCGTAGTTCAGTTCCGACAGCGCCGCGTGTTGCGTGACCACCATGGCATCGCGCACGATGTGTTGCAGGCGATGACTGCGCTGGATGGCGGCCATTCCCGCGGCCTGGTAGGCATCGTTGACCACTTCCATCGAGACCCGCGCGGCGTAGGTGGCCGAGAGCTTGAGCATCATGTCGGTCTCCTCGGTGATGGGGTTGCCGGCCAGGATCTGTTCCCACGCTTGTTCGCAGGCATCGTAGAAGAACATGCGGGCGCTGCGCCATTTGGCTTCGCAGATGCCCAGCTTGATCTTGTAGTAGGCACGGTCGGCCAGGCGCAATGCACCCGGCATGATCTTGGCGCCGCCTGCCATGTCGGTGACGATGTCCAGTGCCGCGCGCGCCAGGCCGATGTTGACCGCGGCGTGCACTTCGGCCTGGTAGGCCAGGGCCGGATAGCGATACAGCGGCTCATCGATGAGACCGGGCGCACCGCGTGCACAGGTCCAGGCGTGGGCCACGAACTTGTCTTGCAGGCGGGTATCGTGGCTGCCGGTGCCTTGCATCCCGACCACGTTCCAGTTGTCGATGATCTCCACTTCGGCTGCCGGCATGACGGCCATCAGCGCCGGCTTGTGCGCGCCATCGTCGGGGCCGCCCTCCTTGATGCCCACACCGATCCAGTCCGCCCCCTTGCAGCCGCTGGCGAAGTGCCAGCGCCCGGAAATCTCCCAGCCGCCCGGCACCGCCTTGGCTTGCTGCAAGGGATACAGGCCACCGGCATAGACCTGGTCGGGGCCACTGGCGTAGATCGCGCGTTGCGTGTCGATGGGCAATGCGGCCAGGTAGGTATTGGCCGAGCCGAAGGCGGCCACCCAGCCGGCCGAGCCATCGGCCCGCGAGATGCGCTCGACCATTGCCAGGAAAGGCGCCGGCGCCAGCGGTTCCCCGCCAAACCTGCGCGGTGTGCTGGAACGGAAGATGCCGGCTTTTTTCATCGTGGCGATGAGATCGCGCGGCACGTGACCTAGCTGATCGAATTCATCGCGGCGCGCGGTGACCTCGGCGATGAGCGTATCCATTTCCGGGGAATGCGCATTCGGTGGCGTGACGGTGACGGCTTTCTTCTGGACGGGATAAACATCGAGCGTGATCGAATTCATGGCTCACCACTTTGGTTGAAGGAGGTAGCTGAGTGTCGTCCTGGGTCAAAGCAGGGTCAAATTCTATTTAGGAATTGGCGCAATGAATATTAGTAATAATGATTAGAGCGCTCCGTAGTTGCGCGCAGGTTCCTTGCGGCTGCACCTGCATGAGGCGAAAAGCCGCTGTGGGAGAGGGTTTGCAAGGGGGTATGCACCAAACTCGCGAGACGTTGCACGCAGTCTGCGGTGTATTTGCAGTATTGATGGGGCTAATCCGTGATGCGGATTTGCCTTGCGAGGGAAGTGATCACTACTATCCAGAACGAGATTGACTGAACATCTTTCAGTTTCGTCATAGGCTCCTTCTGGCCTTTGTCTTGGGCGGGCTTCGTCATGGAGCCCGTCATTTTCTTTTCTTGATCCTTCTGCCCTTATGGCCCGGCCTAGCGCCAGTAGGCCTCATTGCATCCCTGTTGCGCGATGCGTTGCAGATGCTCCTGCACCGGTTCGCGTCTGAGGATGTCGGCGCGCAGGACTGATACCGTTCCACCGGCTGCACGCAGCTTGCTGGTCCCGTCCTCGAACTGTCCCGGCGCCAGTGTGCGGATGGCGCAGGCGGCGTAGAGACGGCCTTCCTTGGTGGCTGCTTCATCGTCGAGCAGACGCTGGAAATTCTCCATTGCTTCAGGGGTCTGTAGGATGCGGCGATAACGCTGTTCGCTCTCGCTGATGTGGCCGATGAAACCGACCTGGCCGAGGGCGAAGGTGGGCGTCTGTCGAAGCTGGATGAAGTCGTCCGCCATCGCCTCCGCGGCGCGGGTGGAGACGGCGCTGGCGAGCATGAGCAGGGAGCACGACAGCGTCAGGGGCAGCTTGGTTTTCATTGTTTCTCCGTGGTGATTGAGGCGGTCAGTCGAAAGCAAAGAGGATGAACGGTTCAACGCACCTCATCTCCATTGGATGACAAGCAATCGGCCGCATGAGCGCGGCCGATTCAAAGCAAGCATTTAGATCACATCATCACATCCTCAATAGCGATATCCCAGCGTCAGCAGGACGGTACGATCATCGCCCAGCGCCACGGCATTTTGCAGCCCGCCCGAGTAGTAGTGCGTATTGAAGACATTCTTCACATTGAGCGCAGCGCGCCAGCGTTCGGCGTTGTAGGCCACCCCGGCATCGCCCACCACGTAGCCGGGCAGGGTGTAGCCATAGGTGCGCACCATGCTCTGGCCGCGCACGCCGCCATTGACTTCCCAGCCGTTCAACTCGCCCTTGAAGCGATAGCGGGCGCTGCTGGTGAAGCTGTGGCGCGGCACGTTGTTGAGCCACTGGCCTACCGTGGTGCTGCGCTGGCCACCGTCATCGGTGACGATGGCAGCGGTGTAGGAATAACCGGCGTTGAGACTGACGCCATTGCGCAAGTCTGAGCTCACGCTGATCTCGCCACCTTGTGAACGCTGTTCGCCCACTGCGATGTTGAAGCCGATGTTGTTGGGATCGCTCACCAGTACGTTGCGACGACGCAGGTCGAAGACGGCGACGTTGAGGTTGGTGCGGCCTTCATCGAGATCGAACTTCACACCGGCTTCCCATTGCTTTGCGGTCTCGGGCTTGAAGGTGTTGCC
>NZ_BADI01000238.1:0-10300 GCF_000333555.1 Herbaspirillum sp. B65
CGATAATTCAGCGCCTGATCCAGGCCAAGCGGGAGGCATGATGAGCACCCAGGATATCGTCACCATTTACGTGCCGCGCGACTCCACCGCACTGGCCTTGGGCGCCAACCAAGTGGCCGAGGCCATTCGCGCCGAGGCGGACCAACGCGGCCAGAGCATCAAGCTGGTGCGCAATGGCTCGCGCGGCATGTTCTGGCTGGAGCCGCTGGTGGAAGTGGCCACCGCGGCCGGACGCGTGGCCTATGGGCCGGTGGCAGCCGAGGATGTGGGCAGCCTCTTCGATGCCGGGTTGCTCGCGGGAGGCCAGCACAGGCTGCACCTGGGCCTGACCGAAGAGATCCCCTTCCTCAAGAATCAGGAGCGCCTGACCTTCGCCCGGGTGGGCATCATCGATCCGCTGTCGCTGGAGGATTACCTGGCCTATGAAGGTTATGTCGGCCTCAAGAATGCCCTGGCCAAGACCCCGGAAGCCATCGTCGAGGAGATGATCGCCTCCGGCCTGCGCGGTCGGGGCGGTGCCGCCTTCCCCACCGGCATCAAGTGGCAGACCGTGTTGCGCGCGCCGGCCACGCAGAAGTACGTGGTCTGCAATGCCGATGAGGGCGACTCCGGCACCTTCTCGGATCGCATGATCATGGAAGACGATCCCTTCACCCTGATCGAGGGCATGACCATTGCGGCCCTGGCCGTGGGCGCTACCGCAGGCTATGTCTATGTGCGCTCCGAATATCCGCACTCGATTGCGACGATGAACGAAGCCATCGCCATCGCCACCGCGCGCGGCTACCTGGGCCACAACATCCTCGGCTCCGGCAAGTCCTTCCACCTGGAAGTACGCAAGGGCGCCGGCGCCTACATCTGCGGCGAAGAAACCGCCATGCTGGAGAGCCTGGAAGGCAAGCGCGGCGTGGTGCGCGCCAAGCCGCCGTTGCCGGCGCTGGAGGGTTTGTTCGGCAAGCCCACCGTGATCAACAACCTGATCTCGCTGGCTTCGGTGCCGGTGATCCTGGCGCGGGGGGCGGAGTTCTACAAGAACTATGGCGTGGGCCGCTCGCATGGCACGCTGCCATTCCAGTTGGCCGGCAACATCAAGCAGGGCGGCCTGGTGGAAAAGGCTTTCGGTCTGACGCTACGCCAGTTGCTGGAAGACTTCGGCGGCGGCAGTGCCAGTGGTCGTCCGCTGCGTGCGGTGCAGATGGGTGGGCCGCTGGGCGCTTATCTCCCCCCCTCGCAATTCGATACGCCGCTCGATTATGAAGCTTTCTCCGCGATAGGCGCCATGATCGGACATGGCGGGCTGGTCGCTTTTGACGATAGTGTCGATATGGTCAAGCAAGCCCGCTATGCCATGCAATTCTGTGCAGTCGAGTCCTGCGGCAAGTGCACACCTTGCCGCATCGGTTCCACCCGTGGCGTGGAAGTGATCGACAAGATCATCGCCAACCAGGATCGCGGGCAGCAAGTGCATCTGCTCAAGAGCCTGTGCGACACCATGCTCAACGGTTCGCTCTGTGCCATGGGCGGCATGACGCCGTTCCCGGTGCTCTCGGCGCTGAACCATTTCCCGGAAGACTTCGGCGCGCCCAGCCAACAGGCGGCCTGACCCCATTACCGAATGCAGAGGAGTTGCAACATGAACCAGCTCAATGAAACGGATTACGGCACCCCCGCACGTGCCTCGGAACAGATGGTCACGCTGGAGATCGACGGCGTGCAGGTGACGGTGCCGGCCGGCACCTCGGTGATGCGCGCCTCGGTCGAGGCCGGTATCAACGTGCCCAAGCTGTGCGCCACCGATAGCCTGGAACCCTTCGGTTCCTGCCGCCTGTGCCTGGTGGAAATCGAAAAGGATGGTCGCAGGATGAAGGGCTATCCAGCCTCCTGCACCACGCCCTGCGAACCCGGCATGAAGGTGCAGACGCAAACGCCCAAGCTGGCCGAGATCCGCCGCGGCGTGATGGAGCTCTACATCTCCGACCATCCGCTGGATTGCCTGACCTGTCCCACCAACGGCAACTGCGAACTGCAGGACATGGCCGGCGTGGTCGGCCTGCGTGAAGTGCGCTATGGCTACGAGGGGGAGAACCACACCAAGATGAAGAAGGATGAATCCAATCCCTACTTCACCTATGACCCTTCCAAGTGCATCGTCTGNCACCGCTGCGTGCGCGCCTGCGAAGAAACCCAAGGCACCTTTGCACTGACCATCAACGGGCGCGGTTTCGAATCGCGGGTCTCGGCCGGGCAGATGGAAGCCTTCATGGAATCCGAATGCGTCTCCTGCGGCGCCTGCGTCGAGGCTTGCCCGACCGCCACCTTGACCGAGAAGACCGTCATCATGCTGGGCCAGGCCGAGCACAGCAAGGTCACCACCTGCGCCTATTGCGGCGTGGGCTGCTCCTTCAAGGCCGAGATGAAGGGCAATGAAGTGGTACGCATGGTGCCGTACAAGGATGGCAAGGCCAACCAGGGCCACTCCTGTGTCAAGGGCCGTTTCGCCTGGGGCTATGCGACCCACAAGGACCGCATCTTGAACCCCATGATCCGCAAGAGCATCAACGACCCATGGCGCGAAGTGTCGTGGGAAGAAGCGCTGTCCTATGCGGCCAGCGAGTTCCGCCGCATCCAGGCCAAGCATGGTAAGGATTCCATCGGCGGCATCACCTCTTCGCGTTGTACCAATGAAGAGACCTACCTGGTGCAGAAGCTGGTGCGCGCCGCCTTCGGTAACAACAACGTCGATACCTGCGCGCGGGTGTGCCATTCGCCCACCGGCTATGGCTTGAAGCAGACCCTGGGCGAGTCGGCGGGCACCCAGACCTTTGAATCGGTGATGCATTCCGACGTCATCCTCATCATGGGTGCCAACCCGGCTTCCGGCCACCCGGTCTTTGCCTCGCAGATCAAGCGCCGCGTGCGCCAGGGCGCCAAGCTGATCGTGATCGACCCGCGCACCACCGAGATGGTCAAGTCGCCGCACATCCAGGCCGACTATCACCTCAAGCTGCGCCCCGGTACCAATACCGCCATCATCACCGCGCTGGCGCATGTGATTCTCTCCGAGGGCTTGCAGGATGAGGCCTACATCCAGGAACGCTGCGATCTGCAGTCCTACCAGGACTGGAAGGAATTCGTCCTGCGTGCCGACAATTCGCCTGAAGCCATGGCGGCCATTACCGGCGTGCCGGCCGAGACCATCCGTGGCGCCGCACGGCTGTATGCCACCGGCGGCAATGCCGCGATCTACTACGGCCTGGGCGTGACCGAACATGCGCAGGGGTCGACCACCGTGATGGGCATCGCCAACCTGGCCATGTGCACCGGCAACGTCGGTCGTGAAGGCGTGGGTGTGAACCCGCTGCGGGGCCAGAACAATGTGCAGGGTTCCTGCGACATGGGTTCCTTCCCGCATGAGCTGCCGGGTTATCGCCACATCTCGGACTCCACCGTGCGCGGTCAGTTCGAACAGGCCTGGGGCGTGACGCTCAATCCTGAGCCGGGCCTGCGCATTCCCAACATGTTCGATGCCGCGCTCGATGGCAGCTTCAAGGGTCTGTATTGCGAAGGTGAAGATATCGTCCAGTCCGACCCCAATACCCAGCATGTGGCGGCGGCCTTGCAAGCCATGGAATGCATCGTGGTGCAGGATCTGTTCCTCAACGAAACCGCCAAGTATGCGCACGTCTTCCTGCCCGGTTCGTCCTTCCTGGAAAAGGATGGCACCTTCACCAATGCCGAGCGCCGCATCTCGCGCGTGCGCAAGGTGATGCCGCCCAAGGCCGGCAAGTCCGACTGGGAAGTCACGGTAGCCCTGGCCGAAGCGCTGGGTTATCCGATGCCGTACAATCACCCCTCGGAGATCATGGATGAAATCGCCGCCCTGACCCCCAGCTTCCACGGCGTGAGCTACGACAAGCTGGAAAAACTCGGCAGCATCCAGTGGCCGTGCAACGAAGCCGCACCGGAAGGCACGCCCATCATGCACGTAGGCAGCTTTATCCGGGGCAAGGGCAAGTTCATCAACACGCAGTACTTCGCCACCGACGAGAAGGTGACCCAGCGTTACCCGCTGATTCTGACCACCGGCCGCATTCTGTCGCAGTACAACGTGGGCGCGCAGACGCGCCGCACCGAGAACTCGCAATGGCATAGCGAAGACCGGCTGGAAATCCACCCGCACGATGCCGAGGACCGTGGCATTCGCGAGGGCGACTGGGTCGGGGTGGAATCGCGCGCCGGCCAGACCGTATTGCGCGCCACCGTTACCGAGAACGTGCAACCGGGCGTGGTCTATACCACCTTCCACTTCCCGGAATCGGGCGCCAACGTGATCACCACCGACAACTCCGACTGGGCCACCAACTGCCCCGAGTACAAGGTGACGGCGGTGCAGGTGATGCCGGTGACCCAGCCTTCCGAATGGCAGCAGCATTACGAGCGCTTCAACCGCGAGCAACTGGAATTGCTCAAGGGCGAAAAGCAGGGTGACAAGCAGATCGACAAACAGGCCGAACCACTGGTCACCAAGTAACGGCGCAGCGCAGGCCGGTGCGCGCTGCCCAGGAGTTTTTTTGCAGACACGAGCCCGGCCAAGCCGCGCAGGACAGCATGAATACACGCAACAGCAATACCCGCAACAGCGGCCCCACCATCGATGAAGCCAGCGGCGACTACGCCACCTTTGCCCATGTGCAGGTGGATCGTTGGCGCGATGGCCAGCGCGAGACGGTGGACGATGTGGTGGCCGAGGAAGTGCCGATCGCGCTGGAATACAACGGCATCTCGCACGCCGTGATGATGGCCACGCCCACCGACCTGGAAGATTTCGCGCTGGGTTTTTCGCTCACCGAAGGCATCCTGGCCGCGCCCGGCGAATTGTATGAATGCGAGATCCTGCCCGGCTGTGAAGGTGTGCAGGTGCAGATGCGCATTGCCACCGAACGCTTCGTGGCGTTGAAGGAAAAGCGCCGCAACCTCACCGGGCGCACCGGTTGCGGCCTGTGTGGCGCCGAGACGCTGGAGCAGGCGGTGCGGCATCCGCAGGCGGTGGCGGCCGGCGCGCTCTTTACGGTGCAGCAGGTGCACGCGGCATTTGAACAGATGCAGTCGCGCCAGCAGTTGCAGCAGGTGACCGGCGCCACCCATGCAGCGGCGTGGATGGATGCCGAGGGACGCATCGTGCTGGTACGTGAAGATGTCGGTCGCCACAATGCGCTGGACAAGCTCATTGGTGCACTGGCGCAAGAGGGCGCCGACTTTTCGCAGGGCGCGGCCATCATCACCAGCCGCGCCAGTTATGAGATGGTGCAGAAGGCGGCCACGGTAGGCATCGGCTTTATCGCTGCCGTCTCGGCCCCGACTGCACTGGCGATCCGGCTGGCCGAGGAGACCGATGTGACCTTGCTGGGCTTCGTGCGCAAGCAGGGGCATGTGGTGTATGCGCGGCCACAGCGTTTGCGGTGAAATGCAGGATTGGCAGGACTGGCAAGCTTGACAGGCTTGGATCAAACAGTTGATGAACAGAGCAGGAGGAGAGCACGCATGAATACCGAACACCTGGTCAAGATGGCCAACCAGATTGGCAATTTCTTTTCCACCATGCCGGATCGCGACCAGGCCATCGCCGACCTGGCCACGCACCTCAAACGCTTCTGGGAGCCGCGGATGCGCAAGGCGTTTCTGGCGCACGTCGAGCAGACCCAAGGAGAGGGCGTGGATGCCATCGTGCTGGAGGCGGTGAGCCGGCATTTGCAGCAGTTGGCGGTGTAGCGCTGCGGCGTTCTTGTGATTGCTGATGAAACCGCTCGGCTTGCTGGGCGGTTTTTTTGTGGGCGGTGCGTTCGGTCAATCGCTATTTGAATATGCCCGAAAGGCGCGCCATGGCTTCGCGGAAGTCTTGCTTCATGGTAGGTCCATCCAGAAAAATGATGACACCGCAGACAGTGCGCCGTTATCCTTTGCGCAATCGGTGCTGGCGCCAAGCGCTTGTCGATCAGCAGGTCAGAGGGAGAACGCAGCGCTTGCCACAGCCTGCGTCCTGGGATGAACAATAGACCCTGGGCAAATCCAGGGTCAAATGATTGTCTGGAATGTCGCGCATGAAGCAAATGAATATCGGTGCAGTCGACCTGAACCTGCTCAAGACCTTCATCGTCATCTGGGAATTGCGCAGCCTCACCGCGGCTGCCGATCGCCTGCACCTGACCCAGCCCGCCGTGAGCCACGCGCTGCGCCGTCTGCGCGAGATGTTCGATGATCCCTTGTTCGTGCGCAGCACCAGCGCCATGGTGCCGACCGAAACCGCGATCCGCCTGCATGAGCCGATTGCGCGTGCGCTGGGCATCATCCACGAAGCCCTGCATACCCACGCCAGCTTCGACCCGACCACCGCCACGCGCACCTTCCACCTGGTGATGTCGGACATGTCCTGTAGCCACGTCCTGCCGATGCTCATGGAAGAGCTGGCCCATGCCGCCCCGCATGTCTCCCTCGAAGTGCAGCAGATGGCCATGGAAAACCTGGGCGCGGCCATGCGCAATGGCGACATCGACCTGGCCTTCGGCTACCTGCCGGGTTTGCCCGAGGATTGTCAGAGCCAGTTGGTGCTCTACGACGATTACATCTGCATGTTGCGCCGTGCGCATCCGCTGGCAGGACAGCCGTTGACCATGGAAAACCTGCTGCAGTTGCGCTACGTCTACGCCAATACCAATACCACCGGCCACCAACTGGCCGAGGACGTGCTGCGCAATGCGGGCGTGAAGCGTGACTTCGCGCTGCGAATGCCGCACTTCACGGTGGCGCCGCAGATCGTGCGGCATACCGACCTGGCGCTGTTCCTGCCGCGCAGCATCGCCGAGCGTCATAACCTCGATGAGGCCTTCGTGTTGCTGGACTTGCCGCTGGAGATGCCGCGCATTCCGGTGAGCATCTATACGCATACGCGCTTTTCGGCTGACTCGGGCATACAGTGGCTGCGCAGTTTGTTGATCGAGATGTTCGGGCGTGAAGAAAGCGAGGATTGAGGCGGCAATGAGCGTTATCGATCCTTGATATAAGAAGTATGGATTTGACCCATCCCGCAGCCTGCACGCACACTGCAGGCTGTGTTTTTTCCACGCTTCGGATACTGCCGTGCGCGCCATTGCCTATCACCGTTACGGACCACCCTCCGTGCTGGAAGTCAGCGAGCTCGATGAGCTTCCCTTGTTGCCTGGTCATGTGCGTGTGGCCATGCACGCAGCCGGCGTGGCGCCGGTCGATACCAAGTTGCGCGCCGGCCTCTTGCAGCATCTGGTACCGCTCACCCTGCCCAAGGTGCCTGGGCGCGATGGCGCCGGCGTGGTCACGGCGGTCGCTGCCGACGTGCAGCGGCTGCAGGCGGGGGATGCGGTTTGCGTCATGCCTGCCATGCTGGGACGCGGTACCACGCTGGCCGAGGCGGTACTGCCGCAGCAACAGGTGGTGCGCAAGCCCGATAGCTTATCCATGCAGCAAGCCGCAGCCCTGTTGCAGCCAGGGGCCAGCGCCTGGATTGCGCTGATGCGCACGGCACCCATCGCCGCCGGGATGAAGGTTTTCATCCATGCCGGTTCGGGAGCCGTGGGCAGTCTCATGGTGCAATTGGCGGCCCATCTGGGGGCCGAAGTGACGGCCACCTGCCGCAGTGCCAACCTCGACTATGTGGCTGCTCTGGGCGCAGCGCGAGTGATTGCCTATGATCGTGAGGATGTCTTCGGCGTGCGGGATCAGGATGTGGTGATCGACCTGGTGGGTGGCACCACCCATGAACGTTCCTACGCTTTGCTCAGGCGTGGCGGCCATCTGGTCTGGTTGGTCGCCGCACCGATCCGGGAGCGCGGTGCGGAGTTTGGCGTGACCGTCACGCGTGCGCTGATCGAGGACAACCAGACCGTGCTGGAACAGGTGGTGGAGCTGGCGCAACGTGGTGTGTGGCGTCCGGCGCTCAGTGGGGTGTTGCCGATGCAGGAAATCGCGCTTGCCCATCAGATGCTGGAGGCGGGTGCCGTCACCCGCGGTCGGCTGGTGCTCGATATCGGTTGAGCCCGGCGTGCGCCCTGCTGGGGAAACGGGCACAATGGCGCTCTGCGGTGGCCGCAGCAGAACTCAGCAAGCGGCTGCCATCCTTCCCACGATTCTGGAGCCAGAGCATGAGCATTGCCGCCACCGGTGACGTCCCCTATTACGCCGTCATCTTCACCTCCTTGCGTACTGAAGGCGATCATGGCTATGGTCAGATGTCTGACATGATGGTAGAGGCGGCGTCGCGCCAGCCAGGCTTTCTGGGTATCGAATCGGCGCGGGAAGGGGTTGGTATCACTGTCTGCTATTGGGAGAGCCTGGAAGCCATCGCTGCCTGGAAGCGCGACACCGATCACCTGATGGCCCAGCGCCTGGGGCGCGAGCAGTGGTACCAGGCCTACAAGACCCGCATCTGCAAGGTCGAGCGGGATTACGCCTTCATCCGGGATTAATCCAACATCGAGAACCTGATAAAGCAAGGAGTTCCCATGTCCAGCTCCAGTATCGCCCAGCGGCGCGCCGCGTTCCGTCACCTTCATCAAAGCGGGTGCTTTGTCTTGCCCAACCCTTGGGATGTGGGCAGCGCCAAGATGCTTGCCAGCATGGGATTCAAATGCCTGGCTACCACCAGCTCGGGATACGCATGGTCTACCGGTCGGCCAGAGGGGGAGGTATCTCGCGATCAAACCATCGCGCATCTTCGTCAAATGGTCGATGCGACCGAGCTGCCGATCAACGCCGATTTCGAAAGTGGATTTGGTGCGACCTTGGAAGAGGTGACAGAAAGCGTGCGGATGGCTATCGATACCGGCGTCGCCGGCCTGTCGATAGAAGACTCCACAGGAAGCGCTGTGCTGCCCTTGAGGAGCATCGCCGAGTCAGTAGAGCGCATTCGTGCGGCCAAGCTGGCCATTGCCGAATCGGGTGAAGATGTCCTGCTCATTGGACGTGCCGAGAATTTCTTTGTCGGGCAGCCCGATCTCGATGATACCTTGCGCCGTCTGAAAGCCTACGCCGAGGCCGGGGCGGATTGTCTATATGCCCCCGGCATCAAGACTGCCGAGCAGATCAAGGCAGTGGTGGCAGCCGTCGCGCCCAAGCCGGTGAATGTTCTGATCGGCTGGCCATCGGAGCTGACGCTGCAGGACCTGGAGCGTCTGGGAGTGCGACGTGTCAGTCTGGGCGGCGCACTGGCGCGTGCGGCGTGGGGATGCGCGCAACGCGCTGCGCGCACGATCTTGAACGATGGAAATTTCAGCGGATTGGCCGGAGCCCCCTCTGGCTTGGAGCTCAATACGCTTTTTGGACAACAAGATCCACGCGAGTAAAAAGACCAAATCGGAAAACCTTCCCCGTGGTCTGCCGACGGAAGTCAGAACATTGCAGCGCTACGTTTTTGGAGCAATGACGTGGTTTCGTTTGCGACTTTATCTCCTGGCCGCGTCGCCGTCCGTGCAGGCTATTGGCCACACCCGCTGCAAGAAATCCAGCACCGCCTGCGCAAACGGCCCAGGGATCTGGTCGGGCATGGGCACCATGCCTTCTTCCAACGTCTCTAGCTGGCTGCCGGCAATGAGTTGGGCGATGCGTTCGGCATAGGGCGCGGCGTGCGGATCGCGACCGGCGCGCAGGACCAGCGTGGGTGAGCACACCAGGCCGATGCGCGCCTCCATCACGTAATTGCGTACCACCACGTGGCCATGCGCAGCCATGGGGCCGGCCTTGAGCGCATCGATCATCAAGCGCGTGAGCAGCTCGGTGTCGCCCGCGGGATAGTAGGGCTGGCGGCGCTGCCATAGCTCTTGCAGGTGGCTGCCATCGGTGCGCCACACCACCTCATCGATGTTGCGCTTGCCGGCGTGGGCGCTGCGGCGTGCCTGGTCATTGAAGGGGCAGGAGGACAGGACCAGCGCCGCCACCCGCTCGGGGGCGGCTGCCGCCAGTTCCATGGCGGTGACCGCGCCAGTATGGTGGCCTACCACGGCGGCTTGCCCGAGTTGAAGCTGGTCCATCACTTCCAGCACCAATTGCGCCCAGCGCTCGATGCTGTGCGCTGGCAGCGGCAAGGTGCAGGAATCCCCAAAGCCAACGGTATCGATGGCAATCGCCCGGTATGCTTGCCCCAGCAGCGGCAGCACGTCGCGGTATTCATCCCAGGAGCGCGGCGTCTGGTGCAGCAGCAGTATCGGCCGACCGTGCCCCATGCTGGCCACGTGCAGCGCTCCGGCACTGGTCTGGATGAAATGGCGGTGAACTG
>NZ_BADI01000237.1:0-1000 GCF_000333555.1 Herbaspirillum sp. B65
GAGGCATCCGGGCGCTGCTCGAGCGCACGATCTCGCAGCAGATGCATGGCCGCCTGGTAACCACCGATGCCGCTGAAGTCGGCGTGCAGCAGGTCGCTGTCGGCGAGTGTCAGACCGCCCTCTTGCAGCGTCTGGCGGAAGCCATGGACACGCTCTTCGGACAGTTCCAGCCCATTGGGACCGGCAATGCAAGCCACGCGGCGGCGCTGCAATTGCAGCAGATGGCGCGCGGCCAGGCTGCCGCCCAGGGCGTTGTCGGTGCTGACCAGGTCGATGTCCAGTTCCTTGGGCGCGCGGTCCAGCAGCACGGTGGGAATATCGAGCTTGCCGTTGGGCTTGAGATCGGCCTGGTTCAGGGTGGCGAGGATGAGTCCATCGCAGCGCTTGGTCTGCAACACTTGCAGGTAGTCGCGCTGCTTGGCGGGGTCATCGTCGGAATTGCAGAGAATGACGCTATAGCCAGCCCCATAGCAATGGTCCTCGATCCCGCGCGCCAATTCCGAGAAGTACGGGTTGGTGTTGTTGGGAATGATGAGGCCAATACTGCCGGTGACCTTGCTGCGCAAGGAACGCGCCAGGGCGCTGGGCACGTAGTCCAGTTCCTTGACTGCGGCCAGCACGCGCTCGCGGGCGTCGGCGCTGACCGGACGCGTCTGGTTGAGCACGTGCGAGACCGTGGTGTAGGACACCCCGGCCAGCCTGGCGACATCCTTGATGGTCGACATGACGGCTAACGCTCAGCGGGCGTGGCGTTGGCCGCGACGGCGGTAGGTGTCCAGGATCACGGCCACCACGATGACCGCACCGGTGATGATGCGCTTCATCGGCTCGCTCACGCCGACCTGGGCCAGACCGGCTTCCAGTACCGAGATGATCAACACGCCGATGAAAGTGCTCACGACCGAACCGCGACCGCCCATCAGGCTGGTGCCGCCGATGACCACGGCGGCAATCACTTGCAGTTCATTGCCCCACCCACCGTTGGGGGTCGGCCGCTTTC
>NZ_BADI01000236.1:0-736 GCF_000333555.1 Herbaspirillum sp. B65
ATTGAATGTGAACAGGCCCTAGGCGCCTGCGCCGGACGCAAAAAAGCCACGCATGACATCGCGTGGCTTTTCTTCACACAGCATTGCCAAAGTAAAGCCAGGCAAGCCAAGTTGGACTTATTTCTTCACTTTCTTGCAGTTTTTGCAATGGCCGTACAGCGCCAGGGCGTGGTCGGCGATCTCGAAGCCATGCTCCTGAGCAATCTTGAGCTGGCGCTTTTCGATCTCGGCGTCGAAGAATTCCTCGACCTTGCCGCAATCCAGGCAGACCAGGTGGTCATGGTGCGAGCCCTCGTTCAATTCGAAGACGGCCTTGCCGGTCTCGAAGTGATTGCGCTGCAGCAGGCCGGCCTGCTCGAACTGGGTCAGCACCCGGTAGACGGTAGCCAGGCCCACGTCCAGGTTGTCAGCGAGCAATTGTTTGTAGACGTCTTCGGCGCTCAGGTGGCGCACGGAGGTGTTCTGGAAGATTTCGAGAATCTTCAGGCGCGGCAGGGTGGCCTTCAGGCCGCTGGCCTTCAGTTCGGATGGATTGTTCGGCATGGTAGAGTGGGTTCCCGGGGTTTACTGGTCTCAAACAGGCGCGGCGGTCCACTGGGAAGACCTGGGGACCGTTCCGGGAGGCTGTGGGGAGCGCCTTTTACGACCGGAACGCACTCATGCCTATTTAAGAAGTAAGTTCTAGCTTATCATATAGTGCTTTAGGCTCATGGCTCAACCCGGTTGAAATCTTATG
>NZ_BADI01000235.1:0-6726 GCF_000333555.1 Herbaspirillum sp. B65
CATTTCAGGCTGTCCTTGACGGCCAGCAGGGATTCGGCAAAGCCTTCGATGGCGAACTTGTGGGCCTTGGCGATGTCTTCCTGGGCACGGCGGCGGATGTTCTCGCCTTCGGCACGGGCGCGCAGGAAAGCATCCTGCATCTCGGCAGCCTTGGCTTCGGCAGCGGCCAGCTTCTCTTCCAGGGTGGGCTCGGCCGGTGCGGCTGCAGCGGCTTGCTCGGCGGCATTGGCCGCTCCGGTGGCAGCAGCAGCGGTGTCAGCAGCCTGGGGCTCTTGCTGGACGGATTGGGCTTCCTGTTTTTCGATGTCTTGCATTCCTGAATTACCTCCAACAAATCAATTGGTTACGTGCGTGCGGCAGATATTGCCGCACACTGGCGTCGATCGATGCGGCTCAAGTAAGGCATCTCCCTGCTTTTTCAAGGGCTTTTTGCCTATTTCTGCCAGTTCAAGAGGAAAATTGTTACGCGCGCTTACAGAAATTACTGGGCTTGGCTTCAAGTTAATTCGAGCCCGACCTAATATGAATTCGAGCCCCGCCGTGGGCCGGCTTCCCGGTTTCCCCTTCCCCTCATTCTTGTCGCGCCAACAAGGTGTCATCATGAAACTGCCACTGATTGCGGCCACTGTCCTCGTCGCCCTCTACAGCCTGCTGGCTACCGCCTGGATCAGCTATACGCACCTGGTCGGTCAATACACGCTCTGACCGGATCTGGCCTCATGCCAAGCCGGATTTATGCTTATATGAACGGATTGGCGTACCTCGCCACGGCTGAAATTTTGCCAGGCAGGCAACATAAGGCTTCCAGCCTGCTATTTTAGCAGGCCGAGCTGGGCAAACCGCCGATTCCCGGCGGCAATATGAAGCTTTAGGAAAAATTACCGAGCTGCGCCCAGCGCCTTGGCGCGCTCGGCCGCAATCACGGCCTGGCGCGCCATTTCTTCGCGAGCGGCGGCGTTGCTCATGGTCGGCCAGCCGGCCAGGTGCTGCTCGACCAGCTCGACCATGCCGGCGATCCAAGCTGGGGATTCATTCAGGCAAGGGATGAAGTGAAACTCCTTGCCACCGGCATGGAGAAAGTCGTCCTTGACCTCCATGGCGATCTCTTCCAGCGTCTCCAGGCAATCGCTGGTGAAGCCGGGGCACATCACATCGATGCGGCGCACGCCCTGGCGACCCAGTTCCTGGGCGGTGGGCGCAGTATAGGGCTGCAACCATTCGGCCTTGCCGAAGCGCGACTGGAAGGTGACCATGTACTGGTCCTCGGCGAGGCCCAGCGCTTGCGCCAGCAGGCGCGCGGTCTTGTAGCACTCGCAATGGTAGGGATCGCCCAGCATCAGCGTGCGCTTGGGCACGCCGTGGAAACTCATCAGCAACTTGTCCGGCCGGCCGTTGATCTCCCAATGATCCAACACCGACTGGCGCAGCGCCTGAATATAACCTTCCTGGTCGTGGTAATTGCGGATCAGGCGCAGCTCGGGAATATTGCGTACCTGGCGGTAATGATCGAAGACCGCATCGAAGATCGACGCCGTGGTGGTGCCCGAATACTGCGGATAGGCCGGCAACACCAGGATGCGGCTGCAGCCCTGTTCCTTCAACTGGTCCAGCACCTGCGGCAGCGAGGGCGTGCCGTAGCGCATCGCATAGACCACCTGCAATTGATGATGGCCGCGTGCGGCCAGTTGCGCGCCCAGGGCGGCGGCCTGGCGCTGGGTATGCACGCGCAGCGGCGAACCCTCGGCGGTCCAGATGCTGGCGTATTTCTCGGCCGACTTGGAAGAACGGAACGGCAGGATGATACCGTTGAGGATGAACCACCATACCGCCCGCGGAATTTCCACCACGCGCGGGTCCGACAGGAATTGCTTCAGGTAGCGGCGCAAGGCGCCGGCATGGGGCGCATCGGGCGTGCCCAGGTTGACCAGCACCACGGCGGTGGAGGCCGGGCTGCCATGGGTATAGGGAGGTTCTTTGCGAAAGGCCATGGTCGATTCGGCTCAGGTTTGTTGGTGTGGTAGTGACGGTTGCGCAGAACCAGAACTCAAGAGGCCAGCAGCTCGCGCGCATGTTTGCGCGTGGTGGCGGTGATTTCCAGGCCGCCCAACATGCGCGCAATTTCTTCCACGCGCGCCTTGGCATCCAGGCCATCGATGTCGGACAGGGTCTTGCCGCCCTCGCTGCGTTTCTTGACCTGGTAATGCTGGTTGGCCTGGCTGGCCACCTGCGGCAAGTGGGTCACGCACAGCACCTGGCGTTCCTGGCCCAGGCGCTTCAACAATCGTCCCACCACTTCAGCGACGGCACCGCCGATGCCGCTATCGACTTCATCGAAGATCAGCGTGGGCACCGTGGTGGCCGCCGATGCGATCACCGAGATGGCCAGCGAGATGCGCGCCAACTCACCACCGGAGGCGACCTTGGCCAGCGCACGCGGGGCCACGCCGGCATGACCGGCCACCAGGAATTCCACCTGCTCCAGGCCATATGCCGCCGGCTCCACTTCATTGAGGGCGATCTCGAAGCGCCCGCCCGCCATCGACAAATCCTGCATCGCCGCCGTGACCGCCTCACCCAACGCGGCTGCGGCCTTGGCGCGGGCCTTGGAGAGTTTCTGCGCCAAGGCCAGGTAGGCCGCCTTGAGCTTTTCTTCCTGTGCGCGCAAGGCATCGAGGTCGCTGGCGTCGGCCAGTTGCTTCAATTGTTCGGCAAGCTTGCGATATTCCTCGGGCAGCTCATCGGGCTGCACGTGGAATTTGCGGGCGGTGGAATGGATGGCTTCGAGGCGCTCTTCCACTTCCTGCAAGCGCGCCGGATCGAGCTCGACCCGACCCAGGTAATCATTCAAGGCATACACCGCTTCCTGCAACTGGATCTGCGCCGGTTCCAGCGCATCGAGCACGGGCTTCAGGGCGGTATCGACATCGACCAGCTTGCTCAGCTTCTGCGTGATCGAAGACAGTTGCGAGAGGATCGGCGACTCCGATTCGGAGATCACGCCCAGCGCTTCCTGCGCCCCGCCGATCAGGGCGGCGGCGTGCGACAGGCGGCTGTGCTCGGTGCTGATCTCGGCCCATTCACCGGGCTTCACGGCCAGCTTGTGCAGCTCGGCCACTTGCCATTCGAGACGCTCGCGCTCCAGCAATACGTTGCGCGCATCTTGCTCGAACTGTTCGCGCTGGCGGGCCAGGGCGCGCCAGGTCTTGTAGGATGCCGCCACCTCGCGCGCCTGCTCCAGCAGGCCGGCCTGGCTGTCGAGCAACTGGCGCTGGGCATCGGCCTTCATCAGCGACTGGTGCGCGTGCTGGCCGTGGATATCCACCAGCATCTCGCCCACTTCACGCAATTGCGCAGCAGTGGCGGCGCTGCCGTTGATGTAGGCCTTGCTGCGGCCAGCATTGTCGATCACCCGGCGCAGCAGCACGCCATCGTGTTCAGCGGCCAATTCCTGCTCCTGCAACCAGGCCATCACTTCCGGGGTGGCGGTGAAATCGGCGCTCACATCGGCCTTGGCCGCCCCCTCGCGCACCACGCTGGGGTCGCCGCGCCCGCCCATGGCCAGCGCCAGGGCATCGATCAAGATGGATTTGCCGGCGCCGGTTTCGCCGGTGAAGACGGAAAATCCGCGCGCAAATTCGAGCTCGATGGCATCGACAATCACGAAGTCGCGAATCGTTAAGGTACGCAGCATGGTGGTCTCGCAGCGGGTTGGACGGACGGGCCAGTATTCTCAAGCGAGCCGGCCGCAGGTGGCCGGGCTTGTTGCGCGCTTATTGTAATCGGCCTTCTATGGAGGGGTATTCATTCCAGTGCAGCTTCTCGCGCAGGGTATCGAAATAGCTCCAGCCCTCGGGATGCAGGAAGGTGATCTTGTGCGCCGACCGGCGGATCACGATGCGGTCGCCATGCAGCACGCTGGTGAGCGACTGCATGTCGAAGTTGGCGCTGACCTCGCGCCCGGCCACCACCTGGATGACGATCTCGCAGGAATCCGACAGCGTGATGGGACGGTTGGACAGCGAATGCGGCGAGATCGGCACCATCACGATGCCATGCAGGCTGGGATGCAGGATGGGACCGCCGGCCGACAAGGCATACGCGGTAGAACCGGTCGGGGTAGCCACGATGAGACCATCGGAACGCTGGTTGTACATGAAGCGGCCATCGACTTCCACCCGCAGCTCGACCATGCCGGAGGTGGAACCGCGCGCCACCACCACGTCATTCAAGGCCAGGGCGCGGAAGATTTCGCCGCCCTCGCGATAGACCCGCGCTTCCAGCAGCGAGCGCGACTCGGCCTCGACCTTGCCTTCCAGCATTTCGCCCAGAGCCGGTATCATGCGGTCTTGCGCGATGTCGGTGATGAAGCCCAGGCGCCCCTGGTTGATGCCGATCAGCGGCACGTTGTAGGGCGCGAGCTGGCGCGCAATGCCCAGCATGGTGCCATCGCCGCCGACCACGATGGCCACGTCCGCATGTTGGCCGATCTGCTCGGGCGTCATGCTGTCATAGCCTTGCAGGGCGATGTTGTCGGCCGTTTCGGTTTCGAAGACCACGGTGTGTCCATGCGACTCCAGAAACACGGCGATGTCTGAGAGGATCTGCGCGATGCCGACGGCCTGGAACTTGCCGACGATGGCGACGGTTTTGGGTACGGCTGCCTGAACGGGTAATTTGATGGGCCACATGCTGCGGATTAGACCATAATTTGAGATGACATTGTAATGAAACCAAGCGCTTCCTCCCTGCCGTCCCCCACTGCCCCAGCGGCCCCTGCCCCCATCCAGGCCGTGCTGTTCGACCTCGACGATACCCTGTGGGCCATCGAACCGGTGCTGGTGCGTGCCGAAGGCCTGCTCTACGACTGGCTGCGCGAGCACGCTCCCGCCGTGGTAGCGGCCCATACCATCGCCAGCCTGCGCGAACGCCGCATGGCATTGATGCAGACCGATCCGGCCTACCGCATCGATCTGTGGAAGTTGCGCCATACCGCGCTGTCGCAAGTGTTTCGCGAGCATGACGTCGACCTGGCCCTGGTGGACCCGGCCATGGCCCTGTTCTCGGAAGCACGCAGCACGGTGGCGCTGTTCGATGATGTGGAACCGGCGCTGCTGCGCCTGAAGGGCAAGCTGACCCTGGGCTCGGTCTCCAATGGCTTTGCCGACCTGGAGCGCATCGGCCTGGCGCAGCATTTCGGAGTCTCCATCGCGGCCCACCGCTTCGGCCGCGCCAAACCCGATCCGGCCATCTTCCACGCTGCCTGCGCAGCGCTGCAGGCTGCCCCTGCAGCCACTGTCTACGTGGGCGACGATCCGCTGCTGGACGTGCAAGGCGCGCAGCAGGCCGGTCTGCGGGCGGTGTGGATGAACCGTTTCGACCGTACCCTGCCCGCAGGCATCCTTCCCGATGCCATCTGCCGCGACCTGCATGAGCTGCATGACTGGCTGGAGGCGCAGGCCTGAATAGCCCTAGTGGGCAGAATAGTGCGTACAAATCAAGGCCTGCATGACGCCAGCGTCACTTTTTGCCGGATAAGCCGCTAGAATATGCCCCATGCAACTCGATAACCGCGCCCGCACACTCCTCAAAGCCCTGGTCGAACGCTACATCGCCGACGGCCAGCCGGTGGGTTCGCGCGCCCTGTCGAAACTGTCCGGCCTGGAACTGTCGCCGGCGACCATCCGCAACATCATGGCCGATCTCGAAGAGATGGGCTTCGTCGCCAGCCCGCACACCTCGGCCGGACGGGTACCGACCCCACGCGGCTACCGCATGTTCGTCGATACCCTGCTTACCGTCGAAGCCATCGATGAAAGCGCCCTCGAAGGCCGGCTGCAGGCTCGACTGCAGCACAGCGGCTCATCCCAGAAGATCATCACCAATGCGGCCCAGGTGCTGTCCTCGCTATCGCAGTTCGCCGGCGTGGTGATGACGCCCAAGCGCGAATCGGCGTTCCAGCAGATCGAATTCCTGCGCCTGTCGGAAAAGCGCATCCTGCTGGTCATCGTCGACCAGGGTGGCGACGTGCAAAACCGGATGCTGTTGACCGAGGTCGATTACACCCCCAGCCAACTGACCCAGGCCGCCAACTACATCAACCAGCACTACGCCGGCCAGTCCTTCGACCAGGTACGCCTGCATCTGCAAGGCGAGCTGCGCCAGTTGCGCGACGACATGACGGTCTTGATGCAGGCCGCGGTCGAAGCCGGCAGCGACGCCATGAGCGAAGAGGCCGACAACAACGTGGTCATCTCCGGCGAGCGCAACCTGCTGTCGGTGACCGACCTGTCCTCCAACATGAATTCGCTGCGCCGCCTGTTCGACATGTTCGAGCAGAAGACTGGCCTGTTGCAGTTGCTGGATGTCTCCAGCAAGGCCACCGGGGTGCAGATCTTCATCGGCGGCGAGTCACAGCTGGTGCCCATGGATGACATGAGCATCGTCACTGCGCCCTATGAAGTCAACGGCCGCATCGTCGGCACCCTGGGCGTGATCGGGCCGACCCGCATGGCCTATGAGCGCGTCATTCCCATCGTCGATATCACCGCCAAGCTGCTCTCCAGCGCCTTGAGCCAGCACTAGGGCCTGTTCACATTCAATCTGCGAGTGCGAGAGGCCGCCNAGCGTTGTCTGCCTAGGCGCGGCGACGCGTCCGTACTGGTGCTACGGCAAGGAGCTGCTACAATCGGCTGGCGACGCTTGGCGGCCTCTCCCGGAGGGCTGCCC